>CALRGA010000010.1 GCA_943357025.1 Candidatus Uhrbacteria bacterium RIFOXYB12_FULL_58_10
CGCCGCGACCGCCTCCGGGTTCGGCGTCGTCTGCCTCCGCGCCTCCCCGGCGACGCTCGACACCTCCGAAAACACCTGCCGCGTTCCCTGGACGCCATCTCCGACGATGGAACGCACGCTAAAAACCCACATCACGACGATGATGCCAAGCGCGAGCGACGTGCAGGCATAGAACCCAATTTTGTCGTGCTTGTGTTGTGAACGGGCCATAGGAGGAATTCGATTATGCCTTCGCCAGCTCCATGATGAGCATGTCGTCGGCCGGGAGATCCTTCTTCGCGACCTTGTACTTGTTTCCCGTCTCGCGGCGGCAGGTGCCGTACGCCTTGCAGAAGTCGTCGGCCGTGGCGAGCGTTTCTTTCATCCCGGCGATCCCGTGCGTCATCGGGATGACCACGCGCGGCTCGATCTGCGCGATCACTTCCGAGGCCAGCTTCGGCGATAGCACGCGCCCCCCGCCGACCGGGATCATCAGGATATCGACGGTGCCGAGCGTCTCAAGCTCCTTGTCCGAAAGCGCGCGGTTGATCGCGCCCAGGTGCGCCACGTGCATCCCTTCGGCCTCGACGCGGAACACGATTCCCTTGTCGACCGGGATCGCGTACACGAACACGTCCTTCACCTCGTACTCCCCCGCCATCTTCACCGCGAACGGATCGCCCGCGACCGCGGAAACGTTATTCGCGTCCGGCTCGTCGTGCGAGACGCACACGATGTCGGCCTCCAGCGTGCGCGGCACGCGCAATCCGGTTCCCTCGCCGTACGGGTCGATAACGACCGAGACCTCCCCGTTCGACGTGTTGGCCGTAATCTCAAAGCAGGACAGTCCGTTCCAAGAAATTTGCATAGTTCAGATCATGATTGTCGGCCCGATCTTAGCATGATTTCGAAGGGGTGCCAAGGAAAAAAGGCAAGGGTTTTACCCGTTGCCCTCTCTCGCTTACACCTCCTCGCCCAGCGTCCCCTTCCAATACTCAATCTCCTTGTCGACCACCTCCAGCTCCACGTCCGGCTCGGTGACAAGGAACCCGTCGCGGAATCCCTTTACCTTGTCCGCGATCTCTTCCTTCCACTTCTCGTCGCGGTTCGCGAGCAGGGCGAGGTCGGCGATTTTCGACTCGATGGCGTCGCGATGGGCCTCCCACTTTTTCACGAGCGCCGCGTACTTCGCCGCGTCGGCCACGACCGTCTGGCCGAGCTCTTCCCGAATGTGGATGTCGGCGTCGAGCAGCGCGTCCTCGATCTGGTGCCGGTCCTCGGGCGTCAGCTCGGTCTCGAACAGATCGCTGTGGACGAACTCCTCCATGCCCACTCCGGACTCCGTGAATTTCTTCACGACCGCGGCCACGTTCGGCTCCACGTGCTCGAGGACGATCTCGACGCGCCGCGCCTCCGTGTTCCCGGACGTCATCTCCTTGAACGCGTGCCGGTGCGGATATTCCTCGCGTCCCGTCGCGTACATCGCGGCCTCCACCTCTCGCTCGGTCGTCGCGGGATTGACGAGAAGCGCGTCGTGCGATGCTTGCGCCCGGGCCTTTACGTCGGCCGGAACGGTCGGGGCCATGTGGTTGACGGCAAACTGGAACTCGTCGAGAATCGCTTGGTTTGGATGGTTCATATGCCTACAGGATAACGGATTCATTGACAAAAGGCGAACACGGTGGTACGCTTCCGCGGCCAATCCGGCAAGGAGTAACGAGTGATCATTCAGCAAGAACGTCCGTCCGCACCCGAGGTCGTCGCCAAGCCGCGAGAGCGCGGCCTCGGCGGAATCGACACGCGACCCGTGGAGCATCGGCTCCACGGCGGAATTGGAAAGCCGTGGAACCATGTTCTCGGCAAGATCAACAAACTCAAAGGAATGCGGTTTTCGGCGACCCGCGCGGCATACCTCCGCTGTGTCGGCGAGCAGGTCGCCCCGAGCGAGGGCGCCCTCCCTGGCGCGGAGTTCTACGTCGACGAGAACGGAAACCTGGCGCGTCGCGATCCCGCCAAGGACGACAGGCCCTCGGAGACGGTCGTCCTCTCGACGGAGATCGAGGCGTTCCTCGATCGACGGTCGATCGGCAAGCGCGGCCAGACCCTTTTCTGGTTCGAGCCGACCGCGCGGTACTCCGACGCTGAGAGGACGCGATTCCGGCAGGGACGCGCGCTCAACGAGGAGGAGTCCGCGATCTTCGCCGACCTCGACGAGGCCGATCGCGTCGAGATCCTCTCCCGCGACCCGGCCCGCTCCCCCGCTCCCGCGAACTAGCTTCGCGGTCTTTTTTTTCGGGTTGCGGTCCTCCGTCGCGAAATAGGAATTCGCTACGTACTTCATAGATGATATGAATTGCTAAGTAACCGATGGTAGACGTATTGACACGGACCTTGTTTTTCTATACGATCCTCTCTCTGGAAATCGTTCCGGGGGCGTGCTTTTTTCAGGAGAAACGTTGATGCCTAGCAAGAATCCGAGGTTTTCCCTTCCCAAGTCCCCGGACATTCCCGCGCCGATCCGCGACCAGTTCGTCGAACTCGCCAAGACGCTCGAGCCGTTCGAGCAGGCGGGAATCGACGCCATGAGCCGCGGCCCGGTGGCGCGGCAGGAGTTTTCCGAGATGATGGAGTGGAACGGAGTGCTCGGCCCGAAGTTCGGGACGCGCGTCCAGAAGATCGGCCGCGCTCTGCACGCGGACTGGAAGCGGCGCGAGAGTGAGTTCATCTGTAAGCGGGAGAGTCCGCAGGTCGAAGCGTTTCGACGCTCCGGCGTCCGGGTGGACCGCGCCGTGAACGACATCGGCGCGTGGATGCACGAAGACGGGCGAATCCTGGCGGCATTCTACGTGCGCGAGGCGCTTATGTTCGCCTTCGTGCTCACCGCGAAGCAAAACGTACGGTACCGCGGGTTCGACGCGTTCATTCAGGATTACGAGGACGACTCGAATCAAAGACCGGCCCTGAAGGACCAGTCGGGGCTGCTCGACTGGTTCCGCGTGAACGAATACGTACGGCTTTCGCCCCTCGCCCAGCCGATGCACGACCTTCATCCCGACGAGATCTTTTCGCTCGTCCGAGACATGGACTTCGCGCCGGCGGGACCCGAGGGGATCCCGCTCGACTTTTCCGCCCTGACGCACGACGGCGTCCCGCTGCGCGGACGGCTCGACATCCTCCCTGAAAGCGACCCGTTCATACTCGCGGCGTTCGCGCTCTATAACAAGCGGGACGACGTCATTTCCACCGGGGTCATCTCGCGGCTGACCGGCGAGATCGTCCCGTGCATGATGAACTTCGTCCCGGCGCGCGTCTGCCTCGACGACCACGGCGCGTACGAGGCCGTCCGCGCGTCGGTGCTCCAAGGAATCCTCGCCGCCGTCGACGCCGGCGCGCTCGTGGAGCGATCGTACACGGACCTCACGCCGGAGGAGCGCGCACGGCTTGCCAAGGCCGTAAGGCACACCGCCGACCGGCCGCTCGCGAGGCCGACGAAGCGAGTCGAACGGGTGGTCGTCGCGACGATCGCCCCTGGCCCCTCCCGCCTGTCAGAAGTTGAAACCCGCGCAAAGGACGAGCCCGAACCGGTCTTCCGCGACGAGAGCGGTCCGGCCCTCACCCACGCCGATGTCGCCGCGATCACGGAGGAGATGAACCGCCCGCGTCCCGACTCGGAGCGTCGCGAGCGGATCATCGTCAGGCGCGAAGGGTGCCTGACCTGGCCGCGCGTCATGCGAACCCTGAAGCGCATCGGAGTCGAAATCGAACTGACGACGACGCATCCGAAGCTTCGATACAACGGTAAGAAAACCGGCTATGTGAACTCGCACGAGGGGAACGACCGCAAGATCCGCCACGCGCTCTACGCCGTCCTCGACGACCTCGACATCGGGGAAGACGCGTTCTGGGCAAATCTGCGCTGACCCGACCGACCGGTCGGGTCATTTTTTATCCGCGCAAAAAAAAGAGAAGCCGTATGGCTTCTAGAACTCTCCCCTGCGCATCGCGACGAGCAGGTGCCAGTCATCGGCGACCAGGAAGCCGTCGATGCCCTCGAAGTGCCCGTCCTCGCCGAGCTGGCGGAGGCGCTCCTCTGTGCGCATAGGCTGCGGATCGTGGCGCGGGATGATGAGGATCGCCAGGTTGTCGGCGTGGCGCATCCGCACGAGCATCCTCGGCGTGTCCTCGAGGACGATCACGTCCTGCTCCTCGACGTTGCGCGCGGCGCAAAACCGCGCGCGGGCACGTCCCTTCGTCGCCTCGGTCACGACGGTCGACGCGTCGCACCCGTCGAGGACGCGCATGCCGTCTTCTTCGCGCCACGTCAGATTGAGCGCGTGCACCTCGCCGACCGGAACGTCGTGATGGTCTGCCCAGGCGCTCGGGTACGAGCGAAGGCCGAAGCTGACAAGCGCCGTGTTGCCGCGCGCGAAAGAGCGAAACAGCTTCTGGACGCCGCCGCGCGGCTTCTGCTCGGCGGCAAGTCGGCGCAGCTGACATTCGGTCACGCCCGACTGTCGGAGGCGGTTCACGCTTGCGAAAATGAAACGCACGTCGCCCTCGTCCGTCCGGTCGCCGCGAAAGTAGCTCGCCGCGTCCTCGGCGTCCGCGGCCTGGTGCGTCTCCGTCATGCACGTGCGCATGTCGAGCCATTGGCTCCCCGCGATCACCGTGCCGTCGTTGTCGCTCACGAGTGCCCTCGCGGAGCGAGCCTTCCTCGCGAAGCGCCCCTGGTCCCACCGCGGACCAAGGAGCAGCGTGTCGTCCTTCTCCTCTTCCTTCAATCCGGCCAGCAATCCGACCAGCTCCTTCGCGGAATCGACCGCCATCGTGCGAAACGCCATGAAAACCTCTAATTGCTCGCCCAACCTACCATTTTTTACCGTTTCGTCAAGCCCGCCGACCCGAATCTTGCCAGAATACGCCCGTTCCCTTATACTTCCCGCACTTATATTCATTAGCCCCGTCGGGCCCTCCGATGGACATCGGGGCGCCTGCCGGCAATTTTCATATGTCCGACACGGACGCGACGCTCGTGACCGAGCAGACCGAATTTCAGAAACTGATGGACGAGGGGACGTATCTTACCGTTCCCAAGGTAGGCGAGGTGGTAAAGGGCAGGATCATCTCGGCCGACCGCCGAGAGGTTCGCATCGACATCGACGGCATGACCGTCGGCGTCATCCGCGGCCGCGAGATCTTCTCCGAGAACAAGGACTACGACGGCCTGGGCGTCGGCGACGCAGTGGAGGCGACCGTCATCGACCTTGAGAACGAGAACGGCGAGATGGAGCTTTCGTTCCGCTTCGCTGGCCAGAAGCGCGCGTGGGAAGAGCTTCGCGAGATGTTCACCGCGGGCAAGATCATCGACGTGAAGATTACCGAGGCGAACAAGGGCGGGCTCATCGTGCGCGTCAACCACGTCACGGGCTTCCTGCCTGTGTCGCAGCTGTCGCCCGACCATTACCCGCGCGTCACGGGCGGCGACAAGAACAAGATCTTCGAGAAGCTGAAGAGCTACGTGGGATCCTCGTTCGCCGTGAAAGTGATCGACGCCAACGAGGGCGACGAGAAGCTGATCGTCTCCGAGAAGAGCGTGTGGGAGGACCGCCAGAAGAGCGTCATCGCGCAGTACCGCGTGGGCGACACCGTCGAGGGAGAGGTTACCGCGCTCGCCGACTTCGGCGCGTTCGTGCGCTTCGGCAGCCTCGAGGGCCTGGTCCACATCAGCGAGATCGCCTGGCAGCGCATCGACCACCCGCGCGACATCCTGAAGATCGGCGCGACGGTCAGCGCGGAAATCATCGGAATCGAGGGCAGCAAGATTTTCCTTTCGATGAAGAAGCTCGTGAAGGATCCGTGGTCCGACATCCAGAAGCGCTACAAGGTGGGCGACACGGTCGAGGGCACGGTGCTCAAGATCAACCCCTTCGGCTTCTTCGTGGAGCTCGACCCGGAAATCCACGGCCTCGCGCACGTGAGCGAGCTGTCGAACATCGCGGGCATCGACGTCAACACCCTCGCCAAGGCCGGCGAGCGCATGAGCTTCAAGATCATCTCCATCGAGCCGAACGAGCACCGCCTGGGATTGTCCCTGAAGGCGCTGAGCGAGAAGGCCGACGCGCCCGTCGCGGAGAAGACGGAGGAGAAGAAAGAGGAGGTCGTCGCCGAGAAGGTCGAGGAGAAGTCCGCCGAGTAATCGAAACGCGATTCAAAACGTCCCGCGATTGCGGGACGTTTTGATATGCAACGATTGACCGTCTCCGCCGATTCATCTAAAGTATCCCCGTATTCATCCAACCGCGAAATCGACGATTTCCCTATGAAACCACTTTCCAAAAACATCATTTTCGCGCTGCTGGCCGTGATTATCATGGGCGCGATCTTTTCGACGTACTCGGTGAAGACGGCGAAGACGGAGGACGTCACGGTCGGACAGATGGTCGAGAAGATCCAGGGCGGGTCCGTGAAGGCGCTGTCCATCGAGGGCGACAGCATCGTGGCGGAGCTGGCGGACGGGTCGAAGGCGAGCGCCGCGACGCAGGGGCGCGGGAGCGTCGAGGAGCTGCTTGGGAACTACGGGGTGACCGCCGACCAGCTGAAGGCGGCCAGCATCGCGGTGAAGAAGCCGTCGTTCCAGAGCTACGTGATGACCTATCTGCTGCCGACGCTGTTCCCCATCGCGCTCCTCGCGATCTTCTTCCTGTTCATGCTCAAGCAGATGCAGGGCGCGAACAGCAAGGCGATGATGTTCGGACAGAGCGGCGCGAAGGAAATTACCGACAAGAAGCAGATGACCAAGTTCGCCGACGTGGCGGGCGCGATCGAGGCAAAGGAGGAGCTTGGCGAGATCGTGGAGTTTTTGAAGAACCCGAAGAAGTTCTCGGACCTGGGCGCGAAGATCCCGAAGGGCGTGCTGCTCATGGGTCCGCCGGGAACGGGAAAGACGCTGCTCACGCGCGCGGTCGCCGGCGAGGCCGAGGTTCCGTTCTTCTACATCTCCGGATCCGAGTTCGTGGAAATGTTCGTCGGGGTCGGAGCCAGCCGCGTGCGCGATTTGTTCTCGCGGGCCAAGAAGAGCGCGCCGTGCATCATCTTCATCGACGAGATCGACGCCGTGGGCCGCCAGCGCGGATCGGGCATGGGCGGAAGCCACGACGAGCGCGAGCAGACGCTCAACCAGATCCTCACCGAGATGGACGGGTTCGAGACCAACATCGGCATCATCATCATCGCCGCCACCAACCGTCCAGACGTGCTAGATCCCGCCCTGCTCCGCCCGGGCCGCTTCGATAGGCGCGTGACGCTCGACCTGCCGGACATCAAGGACCGCCAGGCCATCCTCACCATTCACGGCAAGAACAAGCCGCTCACCGCCGACGTCGATTTGCACCGCGTGGCACAGCGCACCGTGGGATTCTCGGGCGCCGACCTCGGCAACCTGATGAACGAGGCGGCCATCCGCGCCGGACGCCGCAACGCCAAGGAGGTGACGGGCGAGGACGTTCTGACCTCGATTGAAAAGGTCCTGCTCGGGCCGGAGCGCAAGAGCCACGTGATGAACGCCGAGGAAAAGCGCGTCACGAGCTACCACGAGGCGGGGCACGCCCTGGTCGCCCAGATGCTCCCCGACGCCGACCCGGTGCACAAGGTTTCCATCATCAGCCGCGGATCGGCGGGCGGATACACGATGAAGCTTCCGAGCGAGGACCGCAGCATGCACAAGCGCAAGCAGTTCCTCGCCGACCTGGCCATGTCGCTTGGCGGATACGTGGCGGAACAGGAGACGTTCGGAGACATTACGACGGGAGCGAGCGACGACCTGAAGCGCTGCAACCGCCTGGCCCGCGAGCTCGTGGTCCGCTACGGCATGAGCGACCTCGGCCCGCGCACGTTCGGCGAGCGCGACGACATGCCGTTCCTCGGGAAGAGCTACGGCGAGACGCGCAATTATTCGGAGAAGACCGCGGAGAGCATCGACGCCGAGGTAACCAAGCTCGTGATTGGCGCGATGGAAGTGGCGCGTGGTATAATCCGAGACGAAAAAGCCTACCTCGACAAGATCGCCGAAAAGCTCCTTGCGGAAGAGGTTATTGAAAAGGACGCGTTCGACGCCATCTTTGCCAAGGCATAATTCGGAGGAAGTATGCCCGCCAAAAAACCCACGAACATCTACCGTTCCCTCCTGCGCGATTCGCTTCGCGTCACGATGGAACGCAAGAGCCTGTGGGTTTTTGGTTTGTTCGCGGCGCTGCTGTCGACGGGAGGCGTCGGCGAGATGGCCGCGAAGGGCTGGCACCGGCTGTCCGTGGCGCGCGACGTATTCGGCGAGATCGCGCGGGGGACGTTCGCCGGGACGCGCACGTTCGGCACGGTCGTTCGCACCTGCCTCGAGATCGCGCCGTCGCAGGCCACTGCCATCATGACGGGCATGATACTCATTGCCATAACTTTGGTCGCCGTGTCCGTCGCAAGCCAGGGCGCCGTCCTCTCGTCCGTCGGCCCGAAGCCCGTCACCGACGCCCAGGCCGTGTCCGCCGGCAAGAAATCCTTCTGGCACCTCCTCGCGCTCAACGTCCTCAACAAGGCCGCGCATGCCGTCCTCATCGCGCTTTCCTCCCTTCCGCTCCTCCTGATCCTAGAGCGCGCGAGCGGCTCGAGCGCCCTCGTCGCGTTCCTCACCTTCCTCGTCGCCTTCCCGCTGACGGTAATTATCGCCGCCATCTTCATGCTCGCCTCGGTCCACGTCGCGAAGACGAACGCCCACTCCCTCGACGCCATCCAACACGCCGTCGACATTTTCAAAAAGCACTGGCTCGCCGCCTTCGAGCTCGGCTTGATTCTTTTCCTCTGCGTCCTCGCCGCCTCGGGAGCCTTCGTCATGGCCGTCAGCATCCTCTCAATCCCGTTCATCGTCGCCGTCTCCGTCGCCGTCATCTCCTCGAGCGCAACCGCGTTCCTCGTCACGAATCTCCTCGGCGCGTTCGCCTTGCTGCTCCTCGTCTTCACCTTCGCGGGAGCCACGACCGTATTCCAGTACGCGGCCTGGGTGAGATTTTACGGGCATGCGACGAGTCCGATCAGAAAGACGATCTCGAAGACGCATCGGGTTTTCAAGGGAAAGTAATCCCCAGCGACCGTCCGGGTTCAACCGGACGGTTTTGTGTTATAATCCCAAGCGTTATGGGAAAACTCACGCAATCCATCGAGGACCTGATTCACACGTCGTCCGCGGCCGCGAAGCCCGTGGCGCATTCGGCATCGGACGCGACGGTGCAGGAGAAGTTCGACGACAAGATGAAGGAGGTTCGCCTGCGCGAGCAGGAGGAGCAGACGAAGCGTACCGCGGCCGCGTCGGGGATTCAGTACGTGAACCTGAAGGGGTTTCCCGTAAGCCCTGAGGCGATCGCGCTCGTGCCCCAGGAACAGGCCGAGAAGCTGAGGGCGCTGTGCTTCCTATACACCGGAACCGAGTTCCGTATCGCGGCCGTGAACCCGGCGGATCCGCAGCTGAAGGAGCTCGTCTTTCAGATCGCCGAACGTACGCAGGGCAACGGCGGGATCTACCAGATTTCCGAGGAATCGCTGCGCGTGGGAATCAAGATGTATGAGATCCTTCCGAAGATCAAGATTATCGTAAAGGGCGTGAAGGTGTCCGACGCCGAGCTGGCCCGGTTCCAAAGCGAGCTGAAGACGTACGCCGACATCCAGCGCGTGGTCGACAAGGCGTCGGTCACGGACATCATGACCATCGTCATGGCCGCGGCCATCCAGTTCGGCACGTCCGACATCCACATCGAGGCCGAGGAGAAACGCGTGGGAATCAGCTTCCGCGTGGACGGCATGCTCCAGGACGTCGCCATGCTTCCGCACGACTTTTGGAAAAAGATCATCGCGCGCATCAAGCTCATCTCCGGCCTCAAGATCAACGTCACCGAGCGCCCGCAGGACGGACGCCTCACCATCTTCCTGAAGGACGGCGACACCGACGTCCGCGTCTCCACCATTCCGACCAACTGGGGCGAGTCCGTCGTGATGCGTCTTCTCCGCCCGGGATCCATCGCCGTCGAGTTCGCCTCGCTCGGCTTCCGCCCGCTCGTGGAGAAAAAGCTCGCGCACGAGATCAACAAGCCGCACGGGATGATCATCACCACCGGACCGACCGGATCGGGAAAGACGACCACCCTGTACGCCGTCCTCCGCAAGCTCAACACCGAGGACGTGAAGATCATCACGCTCGAGGACCCGGTCGAGTACAAGCTGGCCGGGATCAACCAGAGCCAGATCGACCACTCGAAGAACTACACTTTCGCCTCGGGCCTCCGCTCGATCCTCCGCCAGGACCCGGACATCGTGATGGTGGGAGAAATCCGCGACCTCGAGACCGCCGAGACCGCCATCAACGCGGCGCTCACCGGCCACATGATGCTCTCCACCCTCCACACCAACGACGCCGCCGGCGCCCTCCCCCGCTTCATCTCCATGGGCGTGAAGCCGTTCCTCCTCGCCCCGAGTCTCAACGCGATCATCGGACAGCGCCTCACGCGCAAGATCCACCAGGCATGCAAGGAGGAAATGACGCTCGACGCCGAGACCATGGCGCGCGTGACGGCGATCCTCAAGGAGATCCCCGAGAACTCCGGAGAGATCGTCGCGCCTCCCGACCAATGGAAGTTCTACAAGGGAAAGGGATGCGAGATCTGCAACCACTCCGGCTACAAGGGCCGCATCGGCATCTACGAGCTTCTCACGATGACGGACACCATCCGCGCCGCCCTGAGCGAAAAGATCGACGAGTACCAGGTCCGCCAGCTCGCAAAGGCCCAGGGCATGTGCACGATGCAACAGGACGGGATGCTGAAGTGCCTGGACGGACTGACGACGGTGGACGAGGTCTTAAGAGTCGCGGGCGAAGGCGTCTAGCGTCGTCATTGCGAGTGAAACGAAGCAATCCCTATGCCCAAGGATATCGAACAACTACTCTCCCGCGTTGGACTCCTCCCAAGCGAGTCGAAAGTCTACCTCTCGACGCTGGAGCTCGGGCCGTCGACGGTCCAGCACATCGCCGCGAAGGCAAAGATTTCTCGCACCGCCGCATACGAGGCCATCGAACTTTTGCAAAAGCGTGGGCTCATGAGCTCTTCCCTCTCGGGCAAGAAGCGCCTGTACGTCGCCGAGGATCCGCATCGGATCGTTTCCTATTTGAAGGGCGAGCAACAGAAGTTCGCCGCGACGCTGAATGACATCGAGGCACAGGTGAGCGCGCTTCATCTCATGTCCGGCGGCATCAAGCCGACGGTCAAAGTCTACGAGGGCGAGGAGGCGCTGCCGGCGTATTTTGACCATGTCTCACAAATCAAGCCGATGCAATTCGACGAGGTCACGAACGTGGGTGACGTTTATCAGAACCTGGATGAGGAGACCATTCGCAAGGCGAGAAAAATGTATGACTGGGGAAAAGTGGAGATTCGCATCCTACATCGCGGACCTCTCCGAAATCCGCGTCCCGGTGCGAAGTTCAGAGAGCTGCTCATCGAGTTCGGCGAGTTTCACGGCGACATTTCCATCTATGGTCCGTTCGTTACATTCGCGACGTTCGGCATTCGTCCGATCGTCGTCATTCTGGAAAGCACGACGATCGCGGATACGATGAGGACGATCTTCAACGCGGCTTGGGTGTCGGCAAAGGAAACGAAAGTATAGCCGCTCATCAAATCCAAAATCCCGCCAACATAATTGTTGGCGGGATTTTTCGACAAAAGAAAAACAGCGCCCATGCCATTTTCGTTGGCGCGAACGCTGTCAGAGACGTGGATGCGGGGTGCACCCGGACAGAGGCTCCTTCGAGCTTGTCCGGGGCAGAGCCGCTACACTCCACCCATCGATCCCTCCAGGTTGTTGTCGCGATTCCCAAGCCTGATGGCCAAGTTTCGCGCAAATCGCAGACTTCGAATTCCCACGATGGGAGATTTGAGTATGAACTGAGAGTCATTCTTGACTGACTCGAGTCTGCGATTCAATCCTGATGAACTTCCGGGTGCAATGCCGGGACGAATCTCGTCCCTGGCCTTTTGGGGCCTAGTCCTCTACGCTCCACCCATGGTGAGATCCTCCTTTGTGTGATTCCCTCGGCCAAAGCCTTGGGAGTTTAGCCGTCGGGCGACAGAATCGCCGCTCGAAGCTAGAAAGACTCTACCATAAAACCGTCTACTTGTCAATCCTAGATGGTTTAAATACGACGATTTCAAGATAAGATTACAGAGTTTCAAACATACTTATTAGCTAACTTTAGCTAAATTAGATAATAGTGTACGCCAAACCCTTGACAAACTTTTAAGTCTGTGTTATTCTCCTGTTGTCAAGTTGATAGCGACACACGAGCCGCTAAAAACGAAACGCGATGGGAGAGATCGCAGGCATGGATCCAATCCGTCCTACGCTCCTGAGGGAGCTTCGGAGGACAAGCCAAAACCTGGGGACAAAACGAAGCTCGCAAGGGCTTCAGTATCCCAGGTGTTTTATTTACCCGACCGAGTCTCCGTCCCGGAAAAATGGCAGCCAGCGCGTTCCCCCAAGCGCCTTGGCCGCCAGCTTCCCGGGACGGACAGCCGACCCGGACAGTTCCTTCAAGCGCACGCCGAGTTTCCCCGCGGTACCGATTCGCCACCTTGCAAAAGGACCGGGCGAACACGACCGTGTTGCGGATTAAGGCGGAGCAAATCGCGAACACCGGGGCATCAAGTCCCGTGGGATGTAAAAATCCCAGTGGAGGCGAGGAGCCATTCCACACTCGCGTCGGGCACAGGCCCGGGGTTTCCAACCCGCCGTAAAATCGGCTTCCGAAAAAACGATGGGGCGTCGCGACGGATGAAATAATTCCGCCCGAAATCACAACGGGCTTCCCGGAAACGGAGAAGCAGGGCCCGGCCACTTGGAGCCGGGAAAAGGAAGGCGTGTCGAGGGACTCGCCAGGTACGGGAGAAGCGGCAAGCCATGCCGCGTCCGAAGGGACAAAGCGGGACGCATCCCGCGGCAAGATCGAGAGGAGAACCCACGCGACGGCGTGGAGCGAGGGGCAGCAAATTGGACGGCGCCCTCCGTAAACTCCGAGCTCGTGCGGGCGCCAGGCCCAAAAGCAAACTGGATAAGTCACGCAAGGAGATCCCGGATGCGACCAATCGGCGCCCGGACCGTCTCGTGACGACGAAAGTACCCTCGGGGAAATCGAACAGCGACGTGCCCATGCGAGGGCCCTTGCGGACAGGCCAGCCGCACGCTCACAGACGTTCCGCTATCGTGGCGGAGATCTGTCACTTTCAAAGGACGCATCAGACGCATTCTGATGCGTCCTTGCCTCCCTTCTCTCGACGAATCCCGAGGGACTAAAGTCCATGGAAATTCATCGGAGGAAGGGAGGAACGCGCCACGGTCCGGCTCGCCCCCCGGCGACGTCGCGCTCGTGGGCCAGATGGTCGGCCCGCGCCTGCCAAGAAAACCACAGCCATCCGTGGTCCCGATAGCGGGATGGCCAGCCAGAACACTAATATTTGATTTGTTTCTCTCGAGAAATATCCCAGACATCAGCGTTTTTTCGTGGAGCTTGCCCGGTAGGCCAAAAAAGGCCTTTCGAGCAAGAACCCATGAGGAGAGAGAATCTCGTGGTTTCGCAATCGGTTCCATTTTGGAAACCGTCAGCTGGCAAGCTGGCCCACCTACAGGAGGCAAAACATGCGTACCTACTTCGGCTTCGGAATCGCCCCGTCCATGTTCCCCGGCACCTGCGCGATCGGCAAGCGCGAGCTCACCCCCGAGCAGGCGAAGGGTCTCATCGCGGAGGGCATCGAGCCCTGCCTCAACCCCAGCCATAAGGCGAGCATCGACGCGATGCAGAGCCGGTTCGGGATCGAGGTGGCCATCCCCGTGAAGGCCCCGGTGGTGAAGCTCGGCTTCGGCGACCGGCTCCTCGTGATGGGGGTCTCCGGCCTGCCGCGCCTTGAGGGGCGGCACGAGTACACGCAGGCCGAGATCGACGGCGCGAAGTTCGACTTCTCGCTCTGGACGGTCTCCGAGGGCTAGCCGATAGCCACCCAAAACCTCGCCGCGTACGGGATACGCGGAATCACGAGGACACTCTTCCCGACGAGCCCGGCCAATGCGACGCACTTCGCAACGGCCGGGACCTCAACTTCCCGCATCACTTGATGGTGCGAGATGAGAGGTCCTTCACACGATCCAGATGGTCAGCACTTGGTTCGCCAAACATGGCGGTTCGAGTGCTGTCCAACCTGGATATGTAAGTTCACGTTTTCGCGAATAGGACGCCGGCGAATATCTCGCCATAGTCCGAAGGTCATTTTGACCATTTCGCAAAGACACGAGCAGAAGGCAATCAAATGACGACCAAAACCACCCCCGCCGTTTCCTCCCTCACCTATTCCGACGGGATCGGCTCGCGCGGCCGCCGTCCATTCCTCATCCTCATCAAGGGTGAGGCGATAACGACGTTCAAGGGCGAGACCACCCCCGGCACCGTCGTGGTGCGCGGGACGGACTACTCCAAGAACGGGAAGTGGTCGCACACCACGTTCCGTCTCGAGCTCGCGCAGGGCGTTCGCGCCATCTCCGGCCGCGATGGCTGGGAGACTGGAAAGTTCGTGGAAGGCCTCCGATCCGCCGTGAGCTTCGGCCAGGCGATCGACACCTGGGGCGACGTGGCCAACGCCATGGGGGTCTCCGTCCCCAGCGCGATGCAATTCCTCAAGGACTGGCGTCCGAAGGCGGCCGAGGCGCTCGACCAGGTCGACATGCAGCTCGAGGCGCTCGACGCAGCGATCAACAAAAACATCATAATAGACACCGAGACGGTCGTTGTCTCCTTCGGAGGCCCGACCAACCGCGCCATCGCCGACGGCTTCTGGAAGAACCCCAAGTCCATTTTCGGCCACGGCGGCGAGGTGCGGCTCATCGACGCGGAAAAGGGGTGGACCAAGGAGAACACGCAGGTCGTCGGATTGAGCGGCGCGGTGCTCTCGGCCACGCACGCGAGCGGATATCACGGAGGATACGTCTCGGTGACCGTCGCGGTCGTGCCGGGGTCCGAGGTCGCCAAGACCGAGGAGCCGCAGGCCGACGCGCCGATCGCGACGAGCGTCCCGACCCCGGAGCCGATGGCCAACGCGACAATGGACGATCTGCTCGCCAAGTTCGGCAGCAAGCGTCGCTAGTCGCCCGGAGGTTCTAGGCCTCCGCCACCATTCGTTCCTTCCGAGCCGGCCATCCTAGACAGGCCGAGCTCAAACCCTCCCCGTGCACGGATCGCATGGGAACGGAGGTCACTCGATCCACTCGAACCCGGGAAACGCTGCACTTGCGCGACCCGGGTTTTGACTTTTCTGGTTTTTTTAAAATGTATTTGCCAGTATACTTTTCTTCTAATAACAGATCCATCACGCGAACGACATCGTGGAAGGCTACCTCTACGACGCGTCCGTCAGCGCCATCCTCGGCTCGATGCGCGACGGCAACGTGGCGCAGGACGGCGCGATCGTCGTCATCATCGACCTGTCCGTCATCCCGCAGATGCGCATCGCCACCTACTGCTGGTGGCGCGACATGCGGCAGGTGATCGTGTCGAGCGACGACGGCTCTCTCATCCGCCTCTGCGGCATCCACCACTCCGACCCGTTCGCCGCCTGGGCCAACGCCCGCATCCTCTACAGGTTCCGCCGCCGCCTCGCCGCGCAGCTGGGAGTCCCCGTTTCGACGGTTCCGGCGTTCTCGGGGTTGCGGGCGATGTGAGCGGAAAGGCTTGACAGGATGGCTAATCGCTGGTAGATTCATATACCCAAAGGAGGTGGGTAACATGCGCAGAAAACCGCTGGTTTCGTTCGACGAGGCCGTACGAGAAATGCGATCAGCACCGCGACCGCACGATCGACCCGAACTCAAAGGATCGACGCCGCTCATCCTCGACCTCATCGAGGCTTTGGAGAAGTCAGTATCGATCCCGGATGACGAAACGGATGATGAAACGCCTACGCGGAAAAGGTCAGTTCCCGATGCGTCGTAGAATTCTTTCCGATCTTCAATGCTCTCTGGTACACCGGAGAGTCTTTTTTTGGATCCAAATCCCTGCCTTTCTCATCCTTTGCATACATAAGACGCTCTAACTCCAACTGAACTCGATCATAGCACTGCTTTGCGAGAGGATTGTCACCTTGCGTAGTAAGCTGCGCGCGCGCCTGGAGAAGCAGCAGAATTTTATAGGGGCTGTTTTCAAGAACGTCCCGAACAAGAATGGCCGGAGAAATGAATCTTCTATTACCTGGAGTTTCCATTTTATCCTCCTTATATTTTTTCTCGTCAAATTTCGGATTTGGAACTGGCGTCTTTCTCGCACGTTGAATATCCTTTGCGAAGGATCCAAGGAGATCGTCGTCGAGTCCGAGCACAACCATTGGCAACCTTGAAACGGACATGTCCGTCGGGTCGCCCTCATCGTTCAATTCCACCTCGCTTCGCAAATATTTTATGCGCGCCGGCTGTTTGATCTTTGCTAATTTTGTTTCAAGCCCTTCAAGGGAAGAGCTTGTCGTAAAATCAACCGCGAGGCGGGGGAACTGCGCCTCGCCTTCTTCCTTTGGCCATTCGATGACGGCATCCGTCCCGTTCAACAAATCATCATGGTCCGTCGTTGGAAAAACCGACGCTTCGGAACCGAACCAATTCGATCTCTCGGCACGCTGCTGCATGAACTGTTCGAGCAGCGTGCCACGCTCCTTTCCGCCCTTAAACTTGTATCCTCGACGAATTTCTATTGCCTTGACTTCATCTGACTTCGCCTCCGCAGTGGACACATGTGCGAAGTTGGTCGGAACCAATCGCGGCGACTTTTTTATGGCTTCTTCGATCTCCTTTTTCAGTCCGCGTTCCTCTTGTCCGAGATCCATCTCATGATCGACCCTGTCTATTCCCATATATTGATTTTTCGGGCGGAAGCCGATATCATCTGATTAGATTCCCTAGATTCCCGAACATCATACCCTATGCCCGAACTGCCGAACAATAAGATATCCCCACCCGAGGGGTCGTCCGACGAGGTCGTCGCGGCGATCGATTCGCTCGCGCGGCAAGCGGACGATGCCGAGCGGGAGGTGCGCGACTTGCTGGTGAAACGCGCGGCGGAGCTCCTCGCCGAAAAGACGGAGCCTGGCGACGCGTAAAAAAATTTCCCCGGTCGGGGAAATTTTCGTTTGGGACGGCTGATGTCTGGTTTCTTGGAGCGTCTGGGAAAGCCGTATCGTTTTTTCCATGCGGGCGACCTCCGGATGCTGCTCGTTCGTAGATGCAAGCTGGCGCTCAAGGTTTCCGTGGACCGCCAGGAGATTTCGGAGCCGGTTCGTCGCGGCCTCTCCGAGATAATAATCCATCCCCCCGACCGGGACAGCCCGCAGGATATCGCGGATCGCGGAAACGTCGCTCGTGAAATCGCCTCGGGCCTCGAATCCCGCCGAGTACTTCTCGACGGCGCGCAAGGTTTCCGCGTCGGTCGGCCTGTTCCTGATCGCTCCGCGCATGAAGTTCGCTGCCAGCGTGCGAATCTGCAGCCCGACCTGGATTTCCGCCTGCCGCAGGAGAATCGCCTTGATCGGATGGTCGGGACCGATCTTCTCGCCGCGACGAAGCGCCGCGCCGACGTCCGCGAGCACTTTTCCGTTCACACCGAGAATCACCATCGGCAAATCCTCGACCCTGCCCTCGAACGCCTCGCCGCGGTCATTCTTTTCCACCTTCGAACGAAAGAAGTTCACGCTCGTTCCCTTCCCGAGCTTTTTAAGCTTGTGGTCAAGAATTTCTTGTTTCTCTGCCGTCGTAAAATCGATGGCCAGACGAGGTACGATCCCTAGCTCGCGGTCGTACGGAAACTCGAGCGCGAGGTCGAGGCTGTTCGAGTAGTCGTCTACGGCGGCGACACGAATGACCTCGGCGCCGAACCAGCGTTGCTCCTCGATTTCGACGCCAAGGAACAGCTCGAGTCCCGTTCCGCGTACACTGGAATCGTCGTCCGGCTCGTCAATCGTCTTGCGCATCGTCCTGTCGGCGTCGGCGCCCCATTTGCGAAGAGATTCCGGAGCTCCCAGGAATGAATTCGGATCCGCGTGCCCGCCTGTCGCGATCCATTTGGCGCGGTACGTCGCGAATAGGAATCCCAGCTTGCCGTCATTCTCCGCCGACTCCGCGCGCTGTCCGTCCTCAGTGACGGCCCGTTCCGCGCTTACATGCCGAGATTCCTCGTCGGCCCGGCGTTTCGCGGCAAGCTTCTGGCGCTCCCCGTTGATTCTGACAAGCTCCTGCTGGAACATGGACGCGGCAAGCATCTTGCGATCGCTCGGAATGCGGTTCAGATAAAACCCGAGCTTCGTCACGATGGCCGAATTGACATCGCCCGGCACCGTTAGCTTCTGCTGCAACGGACGAAGGACAAGCGTCGCGACCAAGTCTTCTGATCCGGTCGTTTCCGCGATCCGGCGGACCGCCGCGAGCGTATCGGGAGAAAGTGAATAGTCGGCCGCGACCTTGGACGTACTGTCTTTTCCGTCGGAAAACGAAACCGACGCCCCGTCGAACACCGCATTGGGGACGACGGACCTCAAAAGACGGTCGATCAGAACGACGTCACCCGCGCGCGGCCGCTCCGTCTCCGATAAAAATTTCATTCCCTCCGCGTTCATAGGAAATATCAATCGTCCGATCGCTCTCCCCCGTCGCGGAAAGCCTCACGGTCACGTTCGCGTTCCATTGTACACCATCCACCGCCTCGGGCCATTCGATGAGCGCGACGGTATCGGGCTGGCCGAGATATTCCTCGAGCCCGAGCGCCGCGATTTCACGCGCGGATTTTAAACGGTATAGGTCGAGATGAATGATACGTCGGATGTTCGAGGACCTCCCCCTGACCCCTCCTTGCGGAAGGAGGGGAGACACCGTGTAAACGTTCATGATCGCGAACGTCGGGCTGGTCACCGTCGACGTCACGCCAAGCGCGGCGCAGAATCCTTGCGCGAAGGTCGTCTTCCCCGCGCCGAGGTCGCCGATGAGCGCGATCGTCTCGCCTCCGACGAGCATCGTGGCAAGCTCGGCGGCAATCTTCCTTGTCTCCACGGCGGAATGCGTCAGATGCGTCATACGATTTCCATGTTCGGGTCCGCGACGAGCGTCAGCGGATCGCAGAAGTCGGTGCGGAGCGCATGATAATATCCCGCGGCCGCGATCATCGCGGCATTGTCGCCGGTGAGGGCAAGGTCGGGAACGAGAAAACGCCCGACGGGACTGAAGTCCCTGAGAAGCCTGTCGCGCAGCGCCCTGTTCGCCGATACGCCGCCCGCCAGGATCAGGCACTTCGGCTCAAACTTCTCGGCCGCGCGCATCGTCTTCGCGACCAGCACGTCCACGACCGCCGCCTGAAAGCTCGCGCAGACGTCCTCGACGCGATCGTCGGGATTCTCGCGGCGTCGAACCGCCACCGCCGTCTTCAAGCCCGAGAACGAAAAATCAAAATCCCCGCTCTCCATCATCGGCCGTGGGAACGCGATGGCCGTCGGATCCCCAGACTCTGCCATCTTCGACACCGCCGGCCCGCCCGGATACCCGAGCCCGAGCAGCTTTGCCACCTTATCGAACGCCTCCCCTGCCGCGTCGTCCCGCGTGGCCCCGACGCGCTCGTAGACTCCGTGATCCTTCATCAGGACGATTTCCGTATGGCCGCCCGAGACGAGGAGCGCGAGTGCCGGGAACTCGATCGCCTTGAACGTCGAGTACAGGTGTCCCTCCAGGTGGTTTACGCCGACCAGCGGTTTCCCCCAGGCCCACGCCAGCGTCTTCGCCAGCTCGACTCCCACCCGCAGCGCCGGAACGAGTCCCGGCCCTGAAGTCACCGCGATCGCGTTAATGCCCGACCCGTCGCGCGGAATCCCCGCCGCGATGAGCAGCGGAAAGATCGCGTCGATGTGCTCGCGCGCCGCCACCTCGGGAACGACGCCGCCATACTTCGCGTGCAACGCCGCCTGGCTCGCGACGAGGCTTTTCTCAATGACAAGAACCTCCCCGTTGCCGGAGACGATCGCGATCGCCGTCTCGTCGCAGCTCGATTCGATTCCAAGGATGCGCATATCGCCTACACCCTACCCGATTATCTAATCGCTATCAACCGTGCGGCGCTGCTGCTTCGTGCGCTTGTCCATCGTCTTCGAATCGAGGTTGCGCTCCTTCCGGCTGAAGGACATCCTCGTCGCGACCCGCTTTTCCCGAACCACCGTCGCCCTCGCGACGATCGCGTGAAGGCGGTCGACGCACAGCTTCTTGTTCGCAAGCTGGTTGCGCATCTCGCTGCAGTGGATGACGATCTCGTCCTCGCCCACCATGTTCGAGGCGTTCTTCCGGATCCGTTCCTTTTCCTCGGGAGAAAACGCCATGGACTCCTTGACGTTCCACCGCAGGATCGCCTTCGATTCCGCCGTATTCACCCCCTGCCCGCCCGGCCCGCCGGAGCGCGCGACGGTAAACGTGATCTCCGATGCCGGGATCGTCTTTCCCGCCGCCTTGCTTTCGTTCGCCATAGGATTTCCAAGCTCGATCATCATTCGCACAGGACGGTCATTATTACGCTTTGCCCTTCCCGTCCAATATCCCCGCCTTGTACAGCTCGATGACCACGAGGAACGCCGCCAAGATCGTCGGGCCGAGGATGAAGCCGATGGGGCCGAACGCCTGGAGGCCGCCGAGCATGGAGACGAGGATGAGGAGGCCGTTCATGCGGGTGCGGCCGCCGACGACGTACGGCTTGAGCACGTTGTCGATGGACGACACCACGATCACGGACCAGACGAGGAGGCCGATTCCCGCGGCGGAGTCGCCGACGATGAACAGGTACGCGACCGCCGGGAGCATGATCACGGCCGTGCCAAGCATTGGAATCTGCGCCGCGATCACCACCATGCTCGCCCAGAGGAGCGCGCCGGGGACGCCGAAGACCGTAAGTCCGATTCCGGCGAGGATTCCCTGCGCCACGGCCACGATGAGCGAGCCGAAAATCACGCCGCGCACGGTCGCCACCATCCGCTCGGCGATCTCGTGGTCGACGCTGTCGCGCAGCGGCGAGAGGATGAGCATTTCCTTCGCGATCTTCTCGCGGTCGACAAGGAAGTAGAATAACGCCACGAAGAAGATGAACAGATTGAGGACCAGCGACGCGCCGCTCTGGAACAGGGCGCCCACGTTCACCGACGCCCACTCCGCCGCGTTGCGCATCAGGCCGACGGCATCGAGGGCAAGGACCTGTTCCCGCGCGAACTCCGGAAGCGCTCGGAACAGCGACAGTTCCTCAAGCCGAAAGTTCGCGATCCAGCTCGGGTTCGCGACCGTGGACCCCGCGACCTCGATCGCCTGCTGGACGACGATGACGCCTATCGTCGCGATCGGGCCGACCAGAAGAAAGAGGACGAGGGCGAGGAGGATCAGCGCGGAAATGCGCGGATGCCTGACGTGGACGCGAAGATGGCGGTCGAGCGGCGCGAGGACGATCGCCGCGATGGCGGCCGTGACGAGCGCGATCGCGTACGGACTGACGACGTTCCAAAAGAGGATCGCGACGCCCGTCGCGAACAGGAGGAAAAACCACTTGGCGATGGAGGCTGTGTGCTCGGAGCGGATGGATGATCGTGGCATATGCGGACAGTGTATCACGGGACGCCGGGCCGCAACACGAGAAACACGGCCATTGACCGAAGCCCGTCTCCCTGCTACCGTCCCCGTCGGAGGGAATCATGGATTCATGGCTTTCTGCGTTAGACCTGCCAGGGCATCCGCTCGGATATCACCAATCGCTGTCTGCGACCAAACTTCCGCGCTCGCTTTCCGTCGACGTCTACGAGAAGATGCTGCGGTCGTATGCGCTTGGAAGCGAGCACGACGGACCGTCCCGCGAGAAGACGTCGGAGATCGGGCGACAGTTCGACCCTGTCGTGGCAAGCCTTCTCCAGGGCGCGTTCCTGTGCGGAAACGGAAGTCGCGGATTCAAGGAGGAATCGGGCAGGCACGCGGGCATCTGGTTCGCCTGCGAAAGCTGCGCGGGAATCAAGCGGCTTGTCCGCGCGTTCCTGGCGATGAACCGATGGGATCGGAAACGGGCGTTCGTGGCGGCCAAGGTCGGCGGCCACCGGGCGCTCGAGATCTGCATCATCGGCGCGCTGTGCGAGGCGCACGTCGTCTCGATCCTCCTCGACGTCGGACTGATCGTCCTCGAAAGCACGGTGGACGAGGACGTGAACCTGGGGATCGACGCCATCGCCCTGCTCCCCGGCGCGCTCGACGGAAACATCGTCCAGGTAAAGGGCGACCGCGCCGCGGCCGGGATCGAATTCCTTCGCGTCGAGCGAGACGCCACGTCGCGCGAAACGTGGCAAAAGACCGAGAACTTCAACCGTGCCTACTCGGTCTCCTTCTCCCCGGTCGCCGCCCGCGTCGGAACGGGAAAAGGCGGGCTGTTCGAATACGACAGCCCCGAGAACATCGAGTCCGCCAAGAATTTTTTCAACCGTCTCCGCGATCCCTCCTAGGGATGGCGGTTTTTTTATCCCGACCGATTGTCTCGGATTCCGTCCACCCAAATCCGTGCTATAATGGGCGGGATAATCATCTCGTCCTTTCCTGTGACAGAGAACTCCGTATCCCCGAAAACAGCCGAGGAGCCGACGGGCCCGTCGAAGGCGATGGTCGAGACGAGCATCGCGGGCGCCACTTCGGGCGGGGCGAAGGACGCGGTGGTGAAGCTGTTCGACATGATCATGGTGTTCGCGCACATGTCGCGCGCCTCGGACGTCCACTTGGAGCCATGGAAGGAGCACTGCCAGATTCGTTTGCGCGTCGACGGGATTCTCCACGACGAGTTCGAGACGGGGCAGGCGCTGTACCTGCAGCTCGTGGCGCGGCTCAAGATCCTCACGGAGATGCGCACCGACGAGCACCGCAGCCCGCAGGACGGACGGTTCAGGTTCACGGGCCCGCTCGGCGACGTGGACGTGCGCGTCTCCATCCTCCCCACGTCGTTCGGCGAGAAGGTGGTGCTGCGCCTGCTCTCCAGCCAGTCGCACAAGCTGTCGCTCGACCAGCTCGGATTTCGCCGCGACGACCTGG
>CALRGA010000011.1 GCA_943357025.1 Candidatus Uhrbacteria bacterium RIFOXYB12_FULL_58_10
TACTCACGCGTTCGACGTATGTTCCCTCCTCCGTGTTCACCATCACCTCGTCGCCCTCGGCGATGAAGATCGGGACGCGGATGGCGAGTCCGTTGTCGGTAATCGCGTCCTTGGACACGTTGCCGCTTGCCGAGTCGCCCTTCACGGCGGGCTCGGTCTGCGCGATCTTGTACTGGATCTTGATCGGAAGCTGAATGGTAAGCGCCTTCTCGTCGTGCATGACGATGGTCACCTCGAGCCCTTCCTTCATGTACTTCACGTCCTCGCCGATGTCCTCGGCGCCCATGGTGATCTGCTCGTAGCTCTGGTTGTCCATGAAGGTGTACAGCGTCCCGTCGTTGAACAGGTACTGCATCTTCTTGTACTGCACGTCCTCGAACTCGAGCGTCTCGGAGGACTTGAAGTTGTTCTCCACGATCTTCCCCGTGGTCATGTTCTTGATGCGGGTGCGGACAAAGGACGATCCCTTCCCCGGCGACACGCGCTGAAATTCGACCACGCCCCAAAGGTTGCCGTCATATCGGATAACCGTCCCTTTCTTCATGTCGTTCGGTGATGGCATAGCGGTTTGTCAGGGTTTCGAAGTTGGCTGGATGGTAGCAGTTGGGGGAGATATTGGCAATGAATGGACTAATTTCCAAGGCATTTGAACAACTCTCCCGCCGGAAACAACATCACCTCCTCGATCGACTTCGCCCCGGTCGCGATCATGTGCAAACGGTCGACTCCGAGCGCGTTGCCGTACGACGGGTTTTTCAAGTTCGGAAGCAAGCGCAGCAAATCCTCGTCGAGCGGGAAGACGGTCTTGCCGAGCCCGCGTCGTTCCTCGCCTTCCTCGATGAACCGGCGGCGCTGCTCTTCAGCGTCCGTCAGCTCGGTGAACGCGTTGCAGAGCTCGATGCCGTTTATGTAGAGCTCGAAGCGCTCGCCGTATTTTCCATCCTTGGTCAGTCTCGACAGGGCAGCCTGGTGCTTCGGATAGTCGTAGAGAAATAGCGGCGGTAGATTCGTGCCGTCGACGGTCTGGATGTGGGGCTCGACCAGCGCGAGGAAAAGGCGGTAGTAGAGGTCGGACTCGGTGTCGGACGGGTCGGTGTGAATTTTGTGGTCGTCGCAGGAGACGCGGAGATCGTCCATCGTCGCGTCGTCGAGGTCGAGGCCGACGTGCTGGAGAAAGAGGTCGCGAACGCGGATTCGGCGAAACGGATCGGACGGAAGATTCGGACAAACCGCCTTCACCAACTCTTCCGTCTCGTTCATGCACTCGACGTAGTCCGCTCCCTGCTGGTACCACTCGAGCATCGTGAACTCCGGGTTGTGCGTTCCTCCGAGTTCCTCGACGTTTCGGAAGACCTTCGTCAGCGTGAAGATCTTTTCCATGCCGAGACCCATCAGCTTCTTCATGGAATACTCCGGGCTCGTGATGAGGCCCGCGAAGTGCTTCGTCCCGTCGGGCTCGACGACCGTCGTCTCGAACGGCACGAGGTTCGGCTCCATGCCTGGAGAACGGACGACGATGGGAGTTTCGACCTCCGTGTAGCCGCGACCGCAAAAAAAAGAACGGATCGTGTTGTTCACGATCTCGCGTTCCTTTGCGATCTTCATCAGATCACGGGCCATATTCTAGCGCTGGATGAACGGGACCAATGCCATGATCCTGGAGCGCTTGATGGCGTTCTCGAGACGGCGCTGGTGGATGGCGCACACCTTGCTGCGCTTGCGCGGCACGATCTTCGCGAAGGAAGACATGAAGCGCTTGATCAGGTTGGTATCCTTGTAGTCGACCGTCGGGACGTTGTTCATGCAGAAGAAACACTGGCGAATCTTGCGCATGGCATTCTGCTGCTCGGTGCGATTGTTTTGCATAGGGGTTTAAAACGGGATGTCCTCGATGCGGATCTCGTCGTCCGGGTTCGGAGCGGGATCGGCGGCCTTGGGGGACGCGGGCTTGAACGCGGCGGACGGCGAGGGGGCGGAAGAAGCGGACGGGCCGGTCGGGTTGCCGGCGCGATCGAGGATGATCACGTTGTCGGCGACGATCTCGGTCGTGCTCTTCTTGGTTCCGTCCTGCGCGTCCCACTGCCGCGTCTGCAGCCTGCCTTCCACGTACGCCTTGCGGCCCTTGGCGAGATACTGCGAGCAGATCTCGGCCAGCTTGCCCCAGGCGACCACGTTGTGGAACTCGGCCGCCTCCTGCTTGGCGCCGGCGGCGTCGGTCCAGGTGCGGTTGGTGGCGATGCCGAACGAGCAGACGTTCTGCCCGGTGGCGGTCTGCCGCATTTCCGGGTCGCGGGTGCAGTTCCCAAGGACGGTCGCGCGATTGAGGGAGAACATATCCGTTTGGATGATGGGTTAGGCGGCGACGTCGGCGTCAAGGATCTCGTCCAGCTTCTTGTCGAGCTCGGCCATGCTCATGGACGGCGCGACGTCGGCGGCGCGGACGGCGACGGGCTCGGCGACAGCCGGGGCGGCGGCGCGCGGGGCGGACGTCGAGGGCGTCGACGGAACGCGGCGCGGGAGCTCGCGGGCTTCCTCGGAGAGCGGGGCCACGTACGACTGAATCTGCACGACGGCCTTCTCCTGGCTCGGGACCAAGTCCACGATCATGTGGCGCAGGATCTCGTCCGAGAGGCGGAACTGGCGGTCGATGACGGCGATGACCGGCGTCTCGGCCGAGAAGTGCACGAGCACGTACGTTCCGTGCTGCTGCTTCTTGATGACGTAGGCAAGCTTGATCTTGCCAAGGGACTCGTTGCGGGTGACTTTCGCTCCCGCGGCTTCGATCATCCCGGCAACCTTGGCGCGCAGACCGTCAATTTCGGTGTCCGCGTACTTGGCCGGCAGGATGTAAAGCAGTTCGTAGTTCTGCATAGGGGTGATCTTCTGGGTCCGACCGGTGGCCGGACCAGCCCTTTAGGGCTATGGACAGATGAATTAGTGGCTGGATAGTAGCCGAAAGGGTGAATTTGGTCAAGAAAAAGCAGCAGGGTCACTGCTGCAGGACGTAGGCGACAAGCCATGGATAACGGACCGTGAGTCGGTCGAAGCGATGGCGGTAATCGCTGTCGAAGGAGCACCCGCTAAATGCCGAGGCGGCGAGGATGAGCACTAGGCGCTCGTGTTCCTCCGAGGCATCCTTCGCCGCGTCCGGAAACGTGGCGAGCATGGCCGAGCTGCCGTTTCCCGAGGGAAGGCGGAAGCCGTCGACGGGGACGCTAAGAGCTTGGTCCGAAAGGACGCGGTCGAGTTCCTCGAGGAAGAACCCGCTCGACTCGCGATCGGCATCGGCGATCCGTAGCCGAAGCTTCGCGATCGTCGCGGCCTCGGGAGACGAGTCACGCGGCGTAACGAACGGGAACGAGAAGAGTGTTTTTTGCGCGGCGGCCGGCTTGGACCCTGGCCGCTGACGAGCCGAGGAAGTCGAACTGGCGGGCGAGACGTCCGTACTCTCCGTGCGGAGAAACAGGACGATGACGAAAAGGGCGCAGACGAGGGGGAGAATGGAACGAACCAGGAAGGAACGCATAGCATGACAGGGTAGAAGATAGTGACACAACCGTCAATCTCGTGTAGAGTTTCCGAACTATGAAATTCTTCGTCCTCGGCAACCATCGGGAGCTCAGCATTGCGGAAATCGTGGCCGTGACGGGCGTTTCCGACTTTAAGTCCGTTTCGGGCGACCTGCTGCTGCTCGACACCGACATGTCGGCCGCGACGCTGCAGGACAAGCTTGCCGGAACCATCAAGGTAGGCTCGGTCATTGGCGAGCTGGGTGAGTGGGACAAGGAGGCGTGCGCGGATCTGATCGTCGCGATGATCGGAGAGGTCACGAATCGCGTGGAGTTTGGGATCAGCGTGTACGACGCGGGCGATGGGAAGCGGACGAAGGAGCTGCGCGCGGAATCGCAGAAGCTCGGGCTCTCGGTCAAGAAGCGGTTGAAGGAGTCCGGACATCCGGTTCGCCTCGTCACTTCGAACGAGAAGACGCTCTCGGCCGTCGTGATCACGACGAACAAGCTGCTCGAGCGCGGCGGAGAGTTTGTCCTCATCGTCACCAAGGACTCGATCCTCGTCGGGCAGACCGAGGCGGTGCAGGACTTCGAGGCATGGAGCAAGCGCGACTTCGGCCGCCCGGCGCGCGACTCCAAGTCGGGAATGCTGCCGCCGAAGCTGGCACGCATGATGATCAACCTGACCGGAGCCGACCCGCACACCGCGACGATCCTCGACCCGTTCTGCGGATCCGGAACGGTCCTCATGGAGGCGGCACTCATGGGATTCACCCGCATCATCGGGAGCGACATCGCGCCGAAGGCGATTGCGGACTCGCAGAAGAACCACGAGTGGCTCACGAAGCAGGACCAGCTCGTCGCGCCCGTCACGCTGTTCATCTCGCCGGCGCAGACGCTCGACCAGCACATCACGGAGCCCGTCGACGCGATCGTGACCGAGACGTACCTCGGCCCGGGGCTGCACGGAGGCGAGCATCCGGATTTCATCAAGAAGAACCTGAAGATGCTCGGCGAGCTGTACCGCGACTGCTTCGGCACGCTGTTCGACCTTCTCAAGCCGGGAGGCACGGCCGTCGTCGCGTTCCCGGTGTTCCAGACGCAGATCGGCGAGCAGGAGGCGATGGGACGGTTGGTCATCGAGGAGCTTGGCTTCCGCGTCGCGAACAAGATTCGCTACGAGCGCGTGGGCCAGCACGTTGCCCGGGATATCATGGTGCTGAGGCGATGAAAACTCGGGGATACGAAGCAACGAATTGGCTACGAAACTACAAATAAAAAGCGCGCGGACGAGAGATCGTCCGCGCTTTCAGTTCTTGTCGCGCGTCACATACATAATGGAGACCCCCACGGCGACGAAGATCAATACGAAGACGATTCCCATGCGCTCGGTCGGCCACGTCGACGCGTTGCCCCCCGCGAACGCTTCCTGGATGATGAATAGATTGACCATCAAAAACCTCGTTTGTGTGGCCGAAGATTAACAGAAAACCGCCGGATTGTCAATCAATCCGGCGGTTTTATTTGATTAGGCGTTCACCCGAAAGTGACACGTGTCGCCGTCCTGCATGACGTATTCCTTCCCTTCGACGCGCAGCTTGCCCTGCGTCTTGGCGCCGGATTCTCCGAGCTCGACGAAATCCTTCCAGTTGATAACCTCTGCGCGGATGAAGTTTTTCTCGAAGTCAGTATGGATGACGCCGGCGGCCTGCGGGGCCTTCATCCCCTTCGGTATCGTCCAGGCGCGCGTTTCCTTTTCGCCCGAGGTGAAGTACGTGATCAGGTTGAGCGCCTCGTAGCACTTGCGGATGACGCGGTCGAGGCCGGATTCCTTCAGGCCGAGCTCCTCGAGGAACGTTGCCTGGTCTTCCTTCGGCATCTCCATGATCTCGGACTCGATCTTCACGCTGATCGGAACGGCGAGACGGTTAGGGCCGAGCGGCGAGACCCAGTTCGGATCCGACGCGCCGTCCTCATCCACGTTCACCACGTACAGCATCGGCTTGCGGGTGAGCAGCGTGAGAGACTTCATCGCGGCCTCCTCGTCCTCGTTGAGCTCGATCGCGTTCGTGAGCTTTCCCGCCTCGAGCGCGACCATGAACTTGGCGAGCGCGGATTCCTCGGCCTCGAGTTCCTTGCTGGTGCCGGCCTTCTTCTTCCCGCGCGCCGCGTCGAGCCGCTTCTGCACCGTGTCCATGTCCGCGAACGCCAGCTCCATCTCGATGATCTCGACGTCGCGCGCCGCGTCGACCGAGTTCGACACGTGGATCACGTTCGGATCCTTGAACCCGCGAACAACGTGGAGAATCATGTCCGTCTCTCGGATATTCGCAAGGAACTTGTTCCCGAGCCCCTCGCCCTTGTGCGCGCCTTCGACGATACCTGCGATGTCGACGAACTCGATCGCGGTCGGAATCAGCTTCTCGGAACCAGATTTTTCAGAAAGCTGGCGCATCCGGTCGTCCGGCACTTCCACGACGCCAACGTTCGGCTCGATCGTGCAAAACGGAAAATTCGCGCAGTCGACCTGCTTCTTGGTGAGCGTCTTGAAGAGGGTTGATTTTCCGACGTTCGGGAGGCCGACGATACCAACTTTTAGCATAGGGGAATGGGATACGAATCTACAAATCCGCTACAAAACTACGGATCTACGAATGGCTGCGAATAAGCCGGAGTATACGGAAACATAACAATTCTGTCGATAGGTCAGTAGCAATTTGCTGATTAGTAGTTTTGTGGCGGATTTGTAGATTGGTATCCCTAAGCCCCACCAACAAAAAAGGACGCTCCCAAACCTGGAAACGTCAGATCCCTTTCGAAGCCGCGTGGTATGCCAGGCATTCCTCGTGCTTCGTGCGGTCGATCTGTCCGGCGGCGTGGTAGTGGTCGACCAGCTGGCGGAAGGTGAACAGCGGGCGGAGGCGGACGTCGTTCTCGAACAGCCGCTCCGCGCCGCCCTGCTGGCGGTCGACGACGCAGAGCGCGTGATGGACGCGGATGCCGTGGCGCCGGAGCGCGTTGATCGCCTCGAGGCTCGACGCGGCCGTGGTGACCACGTCCTCCACGAGAAGCGCGTGCCTGTCGCGATACGCCTAGGCGTCGCCGTCGACGTCGTGAACGGTGGTGGTGCCGTCGTCGTTCTCGCGCTTGGCGAGCCGAACCGTCGGCGGGTCGCCTTCCAGGAAAAGCGCGAGGTGGCCGGCATACGGGATTGCGCCGTGCGGTACGGCCGCGAGACAGTCGATCTTTTTGACCCCGGCGTCAGCGACGAGGCACTCCATCGCCATAGCGATGCGCGTCACGAGAGCGGCCGGAACCGGTCCGGGCTTCTTCGGATGCCCGACGGCGCGGCAGTCGAAGTAGTACGGCGACAGCGGAAGCGACGGGTTCGCCCGGTGCGCCCTCAGGGAAAACGCGCCGAACTTCACGGCGCCCACGCGGAACAGGTCGTCCGCAAGTTTGTCGTTGGGACTGGGAATACGATGAGCTGATGACATGGAAAACCTCCAGGCGGAGACTACCGCGTCGCGACCTCTTCGTCAATAAAAAAGCGCCCGTCATGAAATGATCGGGCGCAAGGCGAGCTTTTCGACGTCGATGGCGATGAGGTCGAGCTTGGCGCGGACGGCGTCGACGAGGCTTGCGTCGCAGACGACGACCTCGACGACGTTGCCGATGATCCTCCCCGACGTAATCAGGAACCGTCCGGGAGGGAGGCCCGCCGCGCACACTGCGACGACCACCGGGCCGAGGAGTCCTTGGACGGGCACCTGGTTTCTACGAGCGCTTACGACGACGTCGCCATTCGCGGGCACGTCAATTTGGATCTGAACCTCAGGCTTCTCCAACGTTCCCTCCGTTCTGGTAGACGACGGTATCTTCCGGATCCTCGATCCGAGATCCGTCGAGCTTGAATACGCGACCAAGGTGTTCGGCGTACGACCGGTATTGGTCGGCCGACCGCGCGAGCGCGTCGAAGGCTTCGCGGATCGCGCGATTGAACGCGGCGGACTGGACGAGATCCAGCTGTCTGCGAACCCGCTCGATGACCAGTCCGCGAAACGGCCGGTCGTCTGCCGTCGCTCCGAGGAACGCGCGAATTCCGCCTTCCCCGTACACGAGCAGCACGGGCCACTCCGACGATGAGAGGACGCTTCGCGACGAGACGACCCCATTCTTGTCCGCGACGTCCTCCGGGTTGTCCAGGCCGCTCGGGTGGCTGCAGACGACCACGCGGAACCTTCCCGGACGCACATCGGTCAGCGTTCCGCTCTCGATCATTTCCTGCAGCGCCGTCTCGAACAGCTCGAACGCGATCCAATCCGCCGCCTCCGCGTCCGGCATGGATTTGAGTTCCTGACGCAGCGCGCGGTGCAGGTTTTCCATCGGCTCGAGCAGGCAGTCGATGAGCCGATCGAGAAGTTCCGACGGGCATGGCGGAGACGAGACCATCCGGCTCCCCGACCGCAGCGTCCGTACGATACGGTACTGACCGATGGGAAGCCGGCGAACAAGGTCATCCGGCACGGCGTTTTCCATCGCCCGCGTAACCATGCCTTGCGACGAGTCCGGATCCGTCGCCACCCGCACGACCTGCGACCTTCCCGTCATACGACGTACGGTGACGATTACCGCCAGCTGCTCGTTCTCTGACGTTGATTTGCTATCCATTGAAATCTCCCTTGTGCCAGCGCAAGGCTACCGCCAAACGCCTTGCGCGTCAATGCGTCTTGACCCGATTCCGCCGGTGCGATATCCTATCGTCACAAAAGACATGGGCCGTTAGCTCAGCTGGTAGAGCGCTTCCATGGCATGGAAGAGGTCAACGGTTCGATCCCGTTACGGTCCACCAAAAAGACTCCTGAATTTTCAGGAGTCTTTTCTTGTGAGATTATTGGATGGGCAAGATCGTTTCGCCCGCCGTCGTCCCCCCTCTTTCCAACCTCTCCAGCCTCTGGCTCACGATCTCGTTTCCCGGATTGTACTCGAGCACCTTGCTCACCTGCTCGATCGCGCCGGCGACGTTTCCCTGCTTCTCGTAGATCGTCGCGAGGAACCAGCGGGCGTTCGAGTAGCTTGGGGTGAGCTCGACGACGCGTTCGAATTCCTTTTGCGCGAGGGCGAGGTCGTCTCTCGCGTCGCGGCGGAGATAGAGCATGCCGAGCTGGAACGCGACGCCGACGTCGAGTGGGTTGTACTTCCTCACGCTTTCCATCTTCGTGATCGCGTCGGACAATCGCCCCTCGCGATCATACGTCAGCGCCATCTGGTAGTGGGCCGACGAGTCGTCGGGTTTCAGCGCGATGGCGGCGTTAAACGCGGACTCGGCGGACGAGAGATGCATGGCGAGCTTCTGCTTCGCATCGGATGAGACGGCCGCGTCCGTCGACACCGTTGCCTCGCGGAAGGACTCGCCGAGCGCGAGGAACGTCTTCCCGAGCTCGATCTGGTCGCTCGGATTGGTCGGCTCGAGAGAGATGGCCCGGCGGCCGGCGGCGACGGCGAAGTCGCCCGCGTCGGGGATGAGCGGGATGAGGGCTCGGTACACGACGGCCTGCGAAAGCCAGTTGAGCGCCTCCCTCGGCGACAGTTCCGTCGCGCGAATCGACGCGGCGACCGCGGCGGCGGCGAGCGCTTGGACGTACGCCTTCTTCTCCGGCGTTATCGCCGAGACGTCCGCGACACCCTCGGTCTCGGCCGCGACGCGCATCACGAGCGCCTGTGCCAGATCGCGCTCGGCGACGTCGTTGAACCGGTTGGACGCGACGGCTCGGTCGAGCGCGACGACGATTTCCTTCGCGTCACCCGTCTCCCTCGATAGGACAATCGCGTCCGCGAGCGCCGCCTCGGAGACATAGCGGCCGGCGGTCACGAAGACAATGGCGAGGACGCCGACGGACGCGATCGCGATGAGGACGGTCAGTGCCGTCCCGACCCTTGGCGACGACGCGAACGAGATTACCTTCGCGGGCTTATCCGCCTGGCTCGTCATGAGCGCCGAGAGGACGAACAGGAAAAAGACGAGCGTGACGTTTCCCGGATACAGGAACGCGGCGACGGCGAACACCAGCCATGCGGAAAAATCGACGAGGACCGTCGCCCATTTTTTATAGGACTTAGCGAAGGCGATGCGCGCGGACGACCGAAGGAAAAACGCGAGCGCGAACAGTCCCCACGCGATCGACCCGACGATTCCGAGCGACGCGGCGACGGTGAGCTCGAACGAGGCGGCGCGATCGAACCGTTTCGCCCACATCGGCGTGGCGTTCACGGCCGCGTCGCGCAGCAGCGCGTAATCGAACGCGTACGTTCCCGGCCCCGATCCCAGAAGGGCCGACGGGCCGCCAAGGATGGTCGACGCGATGGAGATTCCGGACGCGTAGCTCGGCGTGACCTCGATCGGGACGCGGAACGGAAGCGCGAACGGGAGGCCGACGGCCATGATCGCGGAGAGGACGAGCAAGAGCACCGGAAGAATCAGCCGTCGCTGGTCGACAATCTCCTTCGCGCGGAAAAACGCGGCTGCCAAAAGCGCCGATGTGCCGACGAGGAGGAGGATCCAGAGAACACGGTAGTTGACGACGGCGAGAAGCGCGACGGTCTCGATCGAGACGAGGACCGCGAGCGAGCGCTCGGCTCGGCCGACGATTCCGCCGTGAAGCACCGCGTGGTCGGCGCGGTTCGCGATGAGGAGCCCGCAGCCGAACGTCGTCATCGCGGCGAGATAGATGCCAAGCGCGTTGAGCGTCCCGACCGTGTTGAACGTGGCCCCCTGAGTCGCCGACCAAATGCCGACTGCGCCAGCGATTGCCGCCGACGAAAGGAGGAGTCCGTGGACGACGCGGTGCTCGCGCTCGGAGCCGAGGACGTTCACGACGACGAGGTACAGGGCGGTCAGCGCGAACATCGTCAGCGCGCTCATATATTCCTGGCTCGATCCGCCGATCCACGAGAGATAAGGCGCGGTGGACGCGGCGGCCGACGCGATCGTCGCGCCGAGGACCGCAGCCGGGGCCGCGTGGATCCATCCGGTCCGGATCGAGGAGGATCGCTTGGCGACCATCGAGCACGCCCACGCCAGAAACGCCCCAAGCGTCAGGGTGACGAGAACCGTCTGCTTGTGGATCTCCAACGGCTCGGGCGCGGACGGAATCGCGACGAGAGGAAGGAGAAAGACAAGGCCGTACGCGATCCAACGCGCGACGGATTCGAGAAAGATGGGCATAGATAGGATTGAGAGGCCGTAGGATTGAGAGGCCGTAGGTGGACGCAATCCCCTTCGAGCCTTCGGCCTTCTATCCTGCGGCCTCAATTTCTTCCCCAGTATAACAAAAAACCACCCGATCGCTCAGAGCGACGGGTGGGGAGAGCCGGTCAGCGGGCCTTGCAGAGCGCCATTGTCTCAAGGCAGGTCACGGACAGATCCTGCCCCGCCAGAACGGTGACCGTCCCCGCGTTTACGACCTCGCCCTTCGTGGCAAACGTCGCGCGAATCGAGTACGTCCCCGGAGCGACGCGGCCGGGCGGATGGGACGCGCCGTCGTTTCCGACGAGCGAGATCGACGTCGCTCCCGACACGAGGTGAACGCTTCCCTTCTCGGGCTCGGGTGCCGCGACGGGGATGACGACGACCGGAGCCGTCGGATGACTCGTTTCCCCTCCTCGTAGGGAGGAGGGGTCGGGGGTGGTCGCCACGACGACGACCCTCCCCGGTTCCTTCGGCTTCGGCTCGACCATGACGGCCGCGTCCTTTGCGACGTCGACGACCGGCGTGACGGACACGACTCCTAAGCTCGGCTCCGGAACGACGGCAATCGGCGCGACGACGGGCGCGGCCGTTTCGACGGGCGTGTCCTCTTCTCCGTCCAACGACGCTGCCGAGAACACGGCGAGCGCGGCCATGGCGGCGAGCCCGGCGGCCGCGGCGGCATGGCGGGCGCGACTCTTGGGAAGCGGCGCCATCGGGTCTTCCCGGCGAAATCCTTTCGCGGGGGAATTCTTTGCGGCGATCGGCGCATCGGCGACGGGTGCCGGGTTGCTTTCCGAGACCGGCTCTTCCTGGAACCACTTGGTGTGGCCCGCGACGGCCGAATCGTCCATCTCCGCGACGATCGTCAGCCCGATTCCGCGCGCCCGGCGCAGCGCGGCCTCCGCCGGCGACGCGATCTTCTTCTGCTCCAGCCAATACTCGAACGGCCCGAGCGAATCCGCGCTCTCGTCCAGCGCCGAGTCGATCGCGACGCCGAGTTCTTCCACGGACTGGTAGGCGCGTTCTCCTGGCAGGTATCGCGTCGCGCCGAAAACGATTTTTCGCCACGGCTCGGGAACCATCAGAAACGTCGTGTCTTCGATCCCGGGAATATGGAGGTCGCATGGCGTTTCCCCCGTGATCAGGGCCCATAGCGTCGCGCCGGCGGAATAGATGTCCGCGCGGTGGTCGACGCTCTTCGCGTCGCGCTTCTGCTCGGGAGCCATGAAGAACCACGTTCCAAGCTCGGTACCCGCCTTGGTAAACGAATTGTCTTCCTCGGAGTTGCGGGCAATTCCGAAGTCCCTCCGCTTCACGGCCATCGGGTCCCACCCGAACGACCGGTGTCCGACCGCGTTCCAGCCGACCATGATGTTAGCCGGCTTGATGTCGCGATGGTACACGCCGTGCGCGTGCATCGCACGGAGCGCGCCGATCACGGAGAGCATGATGCGACCGACCGCTCCCGGTGGAAGCGGACCGAATCCCCCGCGACCGTGGCTCTCGCAACAGTCGTGCGCCGTGACGCCCGGCGCGTACTCAACGACCATATACGGGACGCGGCGGCCGTCCGGAAGAACCTCGGTTCGCGCGTCGAGCATCAGCACGACGTTCGGATGGATGACACGGCCGTGAATCCCCACCTCCTGCATGAATCGGCGGTTCTTCTTGTCGTGCAGAAGCACATTGTCCCGGGGCCGCTTGATCGCCACCGGGATGTCGCGGAACGTGTCGAGCGCAAGGAACACCTCGGCCATTCCGCCTTCGCCCAGCTTCTCGACGACCTCGTAACGGCCCTTCGCGTACGATTTGATATCCGACATGTCGTTTCCTCCTGGAAAATTGAGTGCAAAGAACGATGTGCGACCTTACGCGGAACCGGCCGAATTGTAAAGATTTCCTTGACGGGACCGGCCGTTTCTGATGAATTGCGCGCGGAGGCTTCATGAAAGAGACACGGTACCACGGCACGCCGAACACCATCACCGCCATCACGTCGATGAGCTCGCTCCTCGTGGGAGAGCGTTTCCGACGCGAGGTACGGCTCCCCCGACGCGACGAGCTGCCGGCGAACGTCGCCTGGCTCAGGGACGAGAACAACGCGGATTTCCCCGCCATCATCGGAATGACCGGGCGCGTGACGCACGTCCGCGATATCGAGGACGCGCGCGTATCGCAATGGAACGTGTCCTGCTTCCCGAACGATCCGATCGTCCACGAGCGTCTTTCACAGAGGGACGCACAGGACATCGTCGGCGACCTGCACAAGGAGCTGACGGGCATCGGCGTCATGCCTGGCGCCTGGTATACCGCGTACTTTTCCGTCCCGATGTACGGGGGCAACAACTTCTTCGAGTGCTCGTTCGAGTGCGCGGGATTTGAGAGGCGCAGGCAGGAGAAGGTCCTCCGTGCGTCGTTGAACCCGTATGTCATCTTCCGACGGGCGTTCGGCCTCGTTCGCCCGATGCCGGACCCGTGGCTGGATGACATGGCGATTCACGAGGCCGTCGCGCGGGCGATCAGGAACCAGGGCTCGAAGATCCTCGGGATCGTCTGGGACAAATGGTCCCGAAGCCCGAAGGTGAAGCCGACGCTCAGCATGCTGCGCGTCCCGCTCGACCCGAACCAGACGGTCTACAAGCCCGGTTACGCGCACCAGCGCATCTTTGCCAACGTCCCGAAGATCAGCCGGCAGACGATGTTCGGTGCGGGCATTCCCGACGACTTCGAGGAAGAGATCGCCCGCAAGATCGGCGGTAAGGCCTGATCCGACGCATCGCGTCGGATTTTTTTCTAAAAAAACCGACCTCGGGGAGGTCGGGGAGCGCGTCACCAGCGGAAGATGGTGACGGTGGTGAGGCCGACGGTCACGACGCCGAGGGCGATGCTGGCCGCGAGCGCGCCGTCGGACTGGGCGCGGAGGGCGCCGAGATCCTCGTATGGCGTGGCCGGGTCGAGGTAATCGGCGTGCCACGTTCCGCCGAGGGCGTAGAGCGTGACGGCTGCCGCGGCGGTAGTTCCGGCGGCGATGGCGAACGGGACGTTCGGCTTCTCGCGCAGCTTGGGGAGAACCCGCTGGAACGCGGTGGGCGGCGGTGCCCAGCGCGGGAGCTCGTCGCCGGGGGCGAGGTAGCGCGTTTCCGTCACCTCGCCCTTGCGCGACACGAGCTGGAGGATCCACGGCCGGTCGCGCGGATACGTGACGGAGCTGACCCCGTCCACGAGGATGATCCCGTCGAACGGCGGCAGCGCCAGCGAGCCGAGCGAGGCCAAGCCGCGAGCCTTGGCCAGCGCCGCGTCGAGCGGTCCGCCGACCGGCGCGATGATCGCCGGCAGCCGGAAGTCCGGAGTGGACGACATCGCTGCCTGGAACGAGACGGTGGCCGCATTGGCGTCGCCGCCCATGAAGGCATCGAGTCCCATGAGCGCGTGATACGACGCCGCGTCGAGCGGATTGATCGGCGACGCGAGGCACGCGAGCGCGCCCCGGGCCTCGGCCACGGACCTCGCGAACGTGTCCGTGTCGAGCGATGCCATCGCCAGCTGCGCCGCCGACGCGTTGGCCGAAATGGCCGAGGCGTCGGACGGCTTGTCGCAGAGCGCGAGCGCCGTGGAGACGAAAAGAATGAGCGTCAGCATGTGGATTTCTCCTGGGTGTGGGAAGGATCGCGGCTAGGTGTCAGTACTGCCGTTGCAGTCCTGGTCGACAGCGTCGCCGGTTATCTCGACCTGATCTGGGTTGATGTTGGAATCCGTGTCGTCGCAGTCGCCGTCGCACGACGTCCAGTAGTCGCCGTCGAGGTCGAAGTCCTCATCTTCCTCCCCGTCGCAATCGTTATCGAGATTGTCGCAAACCTCCGAATTCCCAGGAAACATGCGGGCGTCCTGGTCGATGCAGTCTCCGGCGCAGGTACTCCATCCGTCACTGTCCTGATCATCGTTCTGATCGACAATCCCATCACAATCATTGTCGATCGCGTCGCATCCGTCGTAGGTGCTTGGATTGACCGCTGAGTCGGCATCGTCGCAATCGCCCGTGCACTCGGTGTAGAAGTCGCCGTCCGCGTCGTCCGCGTCGTTCTCTTCGCCGCTGCAGTCGTTGTCGACGTCATCATCGCAGATTTCTTCCGCGTCGGAATTTACCGCCGCGTCGACGTCGTTGCAGTCGTCGCCTCCGCCGGTCGGGTCGGCGAATCCGTCGGCATCCTGGTCGTAGTCGTCGCCGCCCTCGCAGTCCTGGTCGACGCCGTCGTACCAGATCTCCTCGGCGTTCGGATAGACGTCCGCGTCCGTGTCGTCGCAGTCGACGTCGGCCTCAAACCCATCGCCGTCCGCGTCGGTATTGTGGTCGACGCACTCTTCCGACTCGTCGACCGCACCGTTGCAGTTGTCGTCGATGTCGTTGCACGCCTCGGTGGCGCTCGGCGAGATGTTCGCGTCGGCGTCGTTACAGTCTCCATTCGTGGCGACGAACCCGCTGTCGAGCAGGTTGTCGCACGATGCGGTTCCGGAAGCGTCCGCCGCGCCTTCCCCGTCGCCATCGACGTCGGGATACCAGATGGTTTCCGAACCGACGGCCGCGCGACCGTCATCGCAGTCGGTGAGGTAGCTCACCCCGTCCTGGTCGCGATCGGTCGCGAGCGAGATGTCGTCCGGATTGATGAACCCGTAGCAGCCAGCCAAACCGAGCAAAAGAGCGATCATTTGTTCTGTCCTCGAAGACATTTGGCCATAAATTTGCCGGTATGTCCAGTCTCTCCCCAAACCGAAAGCCGCAGGCGTGGGGCACCTGCGGCTTTCTGCGGGGAAAAGAACGGGCTCTGAGGACTGTCGGGCCTATGGATTTGGCTCAGGTTCGACAGAGTTCGATTCGGTGGAATCGGAAACGGGAACGGTCTCGTCGACGATCGGCTCGGTGACTTCGACGGCCGGATCGGATACGACGATCTCTTCTTCGACGGGATCCGCGATCGGCGCCTGCTCAGTCTCCTCGACGATCGGCTCGTCGACAACCACGGGTTCTTCTACCGTGGCTGTTTCCGCTGACTCATAATCCTTTCGATACGCGCTCACCATCCAGTCGAACGTGATCCCGGAATCGGAGCCGTTCATCTGGCGCACGCCGAAGCCGTCGTTGTTCTTTTCATAGACGTACAGCGACACCGGACCGTTCGGCGTCACGATGACGCGGATCGGGGCGGTCGTGCTCGTCACGTCGTTGAAGCTCGGGCTCGCGTCCTCGAAACGGATTACCGCCTCGCCATTCTCAAGCGTCGCTGATCCCACGAGCGTAATCTGGACGTCCGGCGAAGTAACGGCGGTCGTCTCGACCATCTCTCCCTGGTAAGACTCGATAACGGTCTTGAACGCGGCGGCCGTCTTGATCGTCCCATCCTCTTCGAGCGACCATCGGTCCGAAAGCCCGGCAATGCGGCCAACGCCGAGAATATCGTTTCCTGCCATGTAGATATTTCCCTCCATGTTCAGCGTCGTCAGGTTATCGGCATCCTGACGCACGATGATCGTCGATGCGGAGTTGCTCGTGCCAGGCGTCGGCGAAACGGGGCCGCCTGCCCAGTAACCGGCGTTCACGAAGGCGATGACCTTGTCATCCGCGCCGGCCGCTCCGGAGTATGCCTCGAGTGCATAACCAACAATCGGGCCGGACTCGGTCGCCTTCATCGCGTACCCCTTCGTCGCCGAGGCCGTCAGCGGGTCGCCGATCGCGATCGATCCGTTCTGAAGCGAGACCTTCGTCGGCACGCGCCCGGCAAGAGCGATCGGGAAATGCCCCGCCGTATTTTCTCCCGCGAGGAATCCCGGCCGCGTAGAAACGATACCCGCAAGGCTCGCCGACGAGCCCGTCGACTTCATGACGCTCTCGTTCGTCGTGCCAAACATGACCACGTCTCCCGCCTCGAGCACGTCGACGGACGGGAACATTTCCGCGAAGTCGTAGGATCCGGTCGCCCAGCCCGACGCGTTCGTGCGCATGAAGTCGCCGCCGCTGCCGGAGGAACCGTCATAATAGATGTACTTCGACGTCTGGAGCGTCCCGCGGTCTGACGGATACAACCGACCGGACAGCGCCATGTCGCCGGCCTGCGAAACGTACGCGACTTCGGATCCCGCCGTGTTCTTGATTGAAAGTCGGTAATCAGATGCGTTCGTGACGTCGGTCGTCATGGACATCTGGACGCTCTGTGCCAACGCGCCGTCCCAGCCAGATCCGCGAAGGGCGAACGCGCTCGAATTAAATCCCGTCGTCGTCGCACTCGCGATCCCCGTCGAACCCATGGCAAAGTTACCCGACACCGTCGTCGCGGATCCGTCCGACGCAAGAACCGAACCAACGTAGAACTGCGGACTGACGAATGCGATGATCGATCCCGGTCCAGAGCCCGAATACGCTTCGAGCGCAAACCCGACGATCGCTCCCGCCTGTGTCGACTTCATTCCATAGCCGGGAGTCGAACTGGACGTGATCGCGTCTCCGGCCGCGATAGCGCCGCCCTCGGACGTAACGTTAAGCGGAATGCGTCCAGCAAGGGCGATACGATAGCCAGGCAGCTCGGAACCAAGGAGCAGACCCGGCAGAGTTGAGACCGCACCGATTAGATGCGAGTCATACGATCCGGAGGTACGGACCACGCCAACCGTGGACGGGTCAACGGATACAAGCTCGCCCGGGGTCAGCGCATCGGCCGAAGAAAAATTTTCCGCGACGTCCACGGCGGCGACTCCAACCGTCCCATCAAGGAACAGGTCTCCGTCACATTCAAGGCGGAAGATCGTGTCTGGAGTTCCGAGAGCGTCTTCCCTGACCTTGATCACGGCTCCGTCGTCCTGAGTGCCATCCCCAGCGCCGCAATTCTGATTTATGTCAATCGCAAGCGCCTGCGTCCCAAGCAGGTTCCCGACGGCGGCATCGACTTCGTTTTGAATGATGTGCAGAGCAGAACCGTTCGCCGAACCGGCGTCGGTCGCCCCGGACTCGATTTCCATCACATACCCGTCCCAGCCCGTATTCGCGGCGTGAAACTTCGAGAGCGCGCCGGACGTCGATGACCCGTTCTGGTTCGAATAGACGGACAGCCCGTATCCCGTGTTACCCGAATTCGTAATATGCAATGCGCCCCCATCGGCATCACTAACCGTGCCTCCCGTATTTCCATTCGCGTCGATAAATACTGACGAGCCCGAACCAGCGTTGATAAACTTCGAGACGGGTCCCGTGGACGCGGAATCGGTATCGAGCATGCTAACGTTCAACAGCCCCGCCGTACTCGTGAAATTCGTTGCGCCGCTGTTCGCGCGCTGGATGAGCATCGCGGAACCAGCGCTCTGCGAAACCGCCGAGCTTGCCGTCACGGTCAAAATGTCCGTAACAGTTGCGATCGACGTGAAATCGAACTTGTCCACGTTCGTCGCGTCCCCGAATGTCGCTCCTCCGATCGCCGTCAAATTTCCGACCTCGTTCACGCTCATCTCGACGACCGTGCCGTCCAGGTTGAACTCAAGTCGTGCCAAAGGGAAAGGGCCTGCGGACAACATGTTCGTTGAGATCGACGTGTTGAAATTCGTCGATGCCGTCACCAGCCCGGGATCGATGTCATACGTTCCGCGGACGAACAGCGACGGCGAGTCCGAAAAGAGGTTGTTTCCCGATTCCGAACCGCGGACGACGAACGAATCGATGATTCCGCTCTGGATGAGTCCATTTCCCGAATCCAGCGTCAGCGCGCCGCCGCTGCTCGTAATGGTTCCCGCTCCGACGAAATCAAGAGAGTCGATGTCAAGCCCTGTTCCTTCCACCAATAGTTTTCCCAAGTTGCCGTTATCGTCGATCGTGACGCTCCCAGTGTTATTTGCGACGTCGAACTCTGCGAAATCGATGGCTCCCGCGTTGGAGGTCAGCTTAAGCGTTCCCGCCGAGTCGCCGATGCTGATGACGTCCAATCCGATCCCGGTTCCGATGTTAATCGTATCGATGCCCGTCCCGGAACCGATATTTACCGTTCGCGCGATGTCCGTCGAGCCGAGGTTAAGGGTCGTCGCGGCATTGGCAAGGTTGAACGCCGCGCCCGCGACGATGAGATCGCCTCCGTTTACGATGACGTCCGCGGACGTCGTAAAATCGCCGTCCGCTCCGATCGTACCGATCCCGCTCATGTTTCCCGTCGTGCCGATGTCCCAGTCGGAGGAATTCACAGAGAGGACATCTACGCCATCGCCAATAATCGTATTCTGCCCAAACGTCAGATCGCCTCCCGCAATGACAAGCGACAGGTCGGTCGCGCCGGTCGTCGTAATCGATCCGTCCGCGAACGTGGTAGACGCGTCACCGGCCGTGAACGAGTCGGCGTACATGTTGAACTGCGCGGCGATGTCCCCGTTCGCGTATATGTCCCCGCCTGATAGGTCGAAGGTCGCCTTGACCCCCGCCTTGGACGTGGCCCCGACGAGCAAGTTATCGAGCGCCGTACCGATGGAGATGTCTCCGTCGGTCGGAGAGTCAATGACCGGCATCGTGCCGTCGAGATCGAAGCGAATGTCGGTGTCATCCGCGCCTCCCGATCCTGTAAACAAAACGAGATCGTCCGTGACGTTGTCTATCGTTTCCATGTTGTTCAGTCGAATGTCGTCCCCTAAACCCATTTGGCTCGTATCAAGCCCGATACCCACGCCTCCCCCGATACGAAGCCCCGATTCCGCGAAATCCGCTCCGCCGTCACTTTCCAAAAAGATCAGTGCGTCTGCCCCGTACTCAGGAGCCCCCGCAACTTCTGTCTGAATGATATGAAGCGCATAGTTTGTATTTATCGCGCTGTCATCATGGAAGGCACCAAAGTTGATAATCACGGCGGCGGACGAGACATCGGGATCAGGCGACACGCTGGTGATGACAATCGCCTCCGCGGCCGTCAGCGTGCTTGAAATATTTCCAGTGGTCACGAAGTTGTCGTCCGCTCCAAGTTGTACCGTCCCCGACGAATCAATCGTCAGCATTCCGGTGCTCGTAATGTCTCCGCCGTCCACGGCGACGTCTCCGGCGAGCGTCAGACCTCCGCCGGCCGTGAAGTCCGTGTTTGCGTTCCCGACGTTTAGGATCAGGTTGTTTGCCATGTTGAGGTTTCCGCCCAGCGTCATCGATGCGAAGGACGCGACCCCGGCAGCCGTCACCGACCATTGCGTGTCTGTTACGGAAACATCCGCGCCGACGGCGCCGATTACGACGCTCGACGTCGCGTCGCCTATGTTCACGGTGTCCGTTCCGCCCGACCTCCCTATGTCAACGATGCGATCGAGAACGCCACCCGAGCCGTTGCCGGTGGCCGTGACGAGAATGGCAGAATTTCCGTCGATCTGAAGCCCGACGGAGTGCGAGGTCGCGTCTGTTCCTGTCACGGGGATATTCGCGAACAGAAAGGTCTGGTTCTCATCCGACGACACCGTGGCGATGCCGGTCATCGCGCCCGACGCGTCCACGTCCCAATCGCTCGAGTTGATCGCGACGGTATCGCCGTTGTCGCCGAGCGCGACGGTTCCGTTCGCGGTGAGCGTACCCGTGATTGTCGCGGATCCGCCCGCGGTCAAAAGGCCGCTTCCCGTGGTGATGGCGCGGTTCGTCGTCGTGTTGAGGCCGAGGGTTCCCGTTCCCGTCATGTCGACGACCGTGCTATTGCCCGCGAGAACGAGGGACGTGGAATTCACGGTCGTCGTTCCCGTTCCGGTCGCGAACGTACCGGCGCCGGTTATGGCGACGTTCTTTCCAGAGGCGAACGTGGTGTTTCCCAACGTGTCGATGGTAAGCGCGGTCACGTTGTTCGCAAAGAGTGACAGCGTGTTCGCGTCCGTCGTTCCGAGCGTCGCCGCCGCGCCGAACGCGTTGCCGCCCTGCTGGTAGGACGTTCCCGACAGCGCGACGGTGCCGCTGACGTTCGGGAACGACCAGCTTCGGGCCCCCGTCAGGTCCGAGCTCGTGATGGAACCGGCGAACCTGGCCGCGCCGCCCGCGTTCGGAACGAACGTAATCTGGTCGTCTGTTCCAATGGCCGTCTGGACGATCGGGCTTGCGCTGAACGTGGCGACCCCCGTCACGCCGAGCGTTCCGCCCACGACGGTATTTCCATTCGCCGGATCCACGCTGAAGTTCGCGCCGCCGACCGTGAGGCTCGCGCCGGTGACGTCGAGGCCGCTGGTCGCGTTCACGTTGCCCGCGAAGGAAACCTGCCCTGTTGAGGAAAACGTGAGCGCGCCGAGGCCGGTCGTGGAAAGGGCGAAGCCGGCGGTGGCGATGGACGTGTCCGCGTCGAGCGTCGTGGCGTCCGCAATGTCGGCCCAGTCGACCGCGTCGTTCAGAATCTTGTCGCCGTCGACCGTTCCGCTTCCGATCGTCAGGACGCCCAGGTTCGTGCTCGTGACGTCGCCCGAGAGCGAGACGGCGGTGGCGGCGCCGGCGCCGTTTCCGATGAGAATTTTGTTGTCCGCGAGCGCGCCGGTGAGATAATCGGTCCCCGCGCTCGCCGCGACGAGCGT
>CALRGA010000012.1 GCA_943357025.1 Candidatus Uhrbacteria bacterium RIFOXYB12_FULL_58_10
GTGAAACTTTTCAACAATCAGACGAACGAGACGACCGATTTCGCCACCGACGGCGTGTTCGTCGCCATCGGCCACAAGCCGAACACCGAGCTGTTCGCGGGCAAGCTCGACATGGACAAGGGCGGCTACCTCGTGACCCAGCCGGGGACCACGAAGACGAACGTAGAGGGCGTCTTCGCCGCCGGCGACGTGGCCGACCACTACTACCGCCAGGCAATCACCGCCGCCGGGACGGGATGCATGGCCGCGATCGACGCGGAGCGGTGGCTGTCGAGTATGGAATAGAGTCAAAATAAAAAACGTACGCCACTTTGTGGGGTACGTTTTTGATCGTTATGGTTTCGCCCCGGACGGCTCATCCGTCTCGACCGCGTCGATCGCGATGTGCCAGTTGAGCTGCCTCGCCTCCCAGAGCGGCTGGATGATTATTCCTTCCCGTCGCGCAAGCGGCTCGCGCATGGCGAACAGGGCGCGGCCGGTCATCATGGAAAGGATTTCCCGGGTACGGGTTCCGAACCCCTGGTTCGGCAGCAGTCCTCCCGCTGGAATCTTCACCGCGCCGCCCTTTGCGTCCAGCAGGTCGCCTTCGAGCCGAGCCATGTGTCCTCCGCTCGTCGCGTACGACCCTATGTCGACGGCGGAGCCGAGCCAGTGCGGAGTCATACCGCTTTTTGTCGTCGCGCCGGCCCTTCCCGAAGACATAAGCTCTCCGGATACCGTCGTCGGACGAAGGAGGCCCGAAACCTTGAGGGCGGAAATATGCGGCAGGGTCGGGAAGTTCGGGTCGACGATCCCATGCGTCTCCGGGTTCGCATTGAAGGAGTCGATTTGCCGGTTGACCAGGGCCACGATCATCTTCGCGACGGGGAGAAATTCCATTCGGACGAAGAGCGCTTCGGGATTATTGGATATTCCGCTCGGTTCGCCGACCTGCTCGCAGAAGAACGGGCTCGCCGGATCGCTTGCCTTGACGGCTAGGATGTTGCCCGACTCGACCTCGCGTTTCACGTATGCCCGCTGGGACACGAGAGCCTCGGCGAACATCTTCTTCTTTTCCGCCAGGGTTCCCCCGCGGTCGAGGCGCTTGATCAGGTCCTTGCCGAGCATTTCCTCGAACCGGGAGAGCAGCAGCGCGCGATTCTCCGGGGCATGGAACAGGTACTTCTCGGTCTCCTCGTCCGGCGTCCATCCGGTCAGACCCTCTGCCGCGCGCTGGCGAAGGATCAGGTCGAGCGCGATGAGCGATCGAGCCGCGTCTCCTTCGGCCGTGTCGGGAAGAAACTCGACGGGCTCTTCCGTCCGCTCCGATTCGGAAGTCTCGAGCCACTCGCGTCCCTTCCGGACGAACGGCGATGCCATCCCAATGGACGCCGCCCCGAGCTTGAGGACGTCGCGTCGCGTCATAAACGCGTCGGCCGTCCGCGACCGCCGGTCACGCGTCGTGTCCGCGAACGAGGCGAATCCCGCCATGGCCGCCGCGGCCCCCGTTGCCTTGACGATCGAGTCCCAGAACCCCTTGCGCGAGACGGACTCCGGCAGGGCAGGGAGCTCGGGAAGGCTTGGCAGCACGCTCCGTTCGCGTGCGCGATCGACTCCCGACAGGTGGTTCTCCTCCTGCATGATGAGCGATCCCATGGCGAGAACCTTCTGCGGATACAGGAACACGTCGGGACCGACGCGCGTCGAACCGTCCTTTGTCTCGAGTCCGAACGAAAGTGCGGTAACGGCAAGCCATGCGTCCACGCCGTGCGGCGGCTCGCCGATACGCGCGCGAATCTCCGCGTCCGAAAGGGACAGGAACCGGTCGATGCAGTCCTTGATGCGCTTGGGCCCGGCGTTGTACGCGTTCATCGACGAGATATCCATGAGCGTTCCGACGGGATAGCTCGGGTCGAGCGAGAGGAGGCGTTTTTCGAGAATCCCGATCTTCGGCCGAAGCTGCTCGCGGATCGACCGGTAGTAGGCGCAGAACAGCTCGGCGCTTACGAATCGATTTTTCCACGACGCCTCGAACGTGCCGATCGCGCCGGTTCTGACCGCCGCGCCGAGCTCGGGATGCTTGGCCGCATATTCCTTCGCGTCCGCGAATCCGCCCGCCGTAAACTGAAAGATCCCCTTCGCGTCCGCGTCCGAGACCGCATTTTTGTCGTACCCGCTCTCGTTCGCGGCGATTCCGAGCACGAGGGCGCGCGGCAGGTCGTACGCCTTCGCGATCTCGACGATCCCGTCGTAGATCGAACGCTCCTTGCCGCCGAAGTAGCTTGGTCCCGTGCCGGCGCTTTTTGTCCGTTCCTCGAGCCGTTCCATCACGATCTCGATGAGCGTGGACGCCTCTGATCTTTGCTCTATTCCCGGAAGCGTGGGGGACGCCACGAACGGATACCCTGCTAACGCAAAGTCCGTCGGGGTGACGGCGTCCGGGGAAATCGCGCGTCGATTCTCGTTATGCCATGCCTGCAACCGCACCTTGTATGCCCCTGGATTCGAATCCTTGAGCAGCCGAAGCTCCTCCGGTTGCTCCTCGGTGAGCAGGACGTTGCCGCGAGCGTCGTAGTAAAAGAAGGTTGCCGTTTTCGCGCTAAATACCGTCTTGAACAAATCGACGAAGTCGTCCTGGATTCCGCCCGTGGAACGCTCGCTTTCGAACACCGTGTCATTCAGGACCTCGCCGACCGCGCTGCGTTTCCAATCGGGATGCGGCAAGGATTCCCGCACTCCAGCGGCTGGTTTCTTGGAAGTTTTTATAAGCTCGTCAGCTGCCTTCTCCTTCGGTTTCTCGATCAACACATGCGCGACCCCAAGCGCCGCCGCGCCGATCGCAAGCGCGTTTTCCCCGGCCTTTCGCGTAACCCGTCGCTTTGGCTTCGGTTCGACGACGGTGGTCGCGGTCGGTTCCGTCGGCGTTCCTTCCGATGGCTGTCCTGGCTTGCTCATAAGAATTTTGCGTGAATTACGGATAGTATACCACGTCTTTTTTTGTTTCCGCGTCCGTGTTACGATCCTCTCACTATGCCTAGCTATAACCATTTGGAGATTGAGCCGAAGTGGCAGGAGGCTTGGGCGGAAGGGGCTGAGAAGGCCGAAGGCACGAAGGCCGCAGGGGATCCGCTCTACCTTCTCACCATGTTTCCGTATCCGTCCGGGTCGGGCTTGCACGTCGGGCACGTCGAGTCGTACACCGCCGTCGATATCGTCGCGCGCAAAAAGCGAATGGAAGGGCATGACGTTCTGTTCCCGATGGGGTTCGACGCGTTCGGATTGCCGGCCGAGAACTATGCGATCAAGACGGGCGTGCATCCGGCGGAGACGACGGACAAGGCAATGGCGAACTTCAAGCGGCAGTTTCGCTCGCTCGGTTTCTCGTTCGACTGGTCGCGCGAGCTGTCGACGGCGGACCCGGCGTATTACAAGTGGACGCAGTGGATGTTTTTACTGTTTTACAAGAACGATCTCGCCTACCGCGCGAAGGCCCCGGTGAACTGGTGCGACGGGTGCGTGACGGTGCTGGCGAACGAGCAGGTGGTGGACGGGAAGTGCGACCGGTGCTCGACGGCGGTCGTGCAAAAAGATTTGGAGCAGTGGTTTTTCCGCATTACCAAGTACGCGGACCGTCTGCTCGCCGGGATCGAAACGGTCGACTGGCCCGAGCGGATCAAGACGATGCAGCGCAACTGGATCGGTCGGAGCGAGGGGGTCGAGGTCGAGTTTCGCGGCGTGAAGGGCGAGATGGTCGGCGAGATCGGAGCCGAGCGCGTGCACGAGGCGGAGTTTTCGATTCCGGTGTTCACGACGCGCATCGACACGCTGTTCGGCGTCTCGTACGTCGTCCTCGCGCCGGAGCATCCGCTCGTGGATGCGCTCACGACCATTGAGAATCGCGAGGCCGTCGTCGCCTACCGCGACCAGGCGCGCAAGAAGTCCGAGCTTGAGCGCACGCAGCTCGAGAAGGACAAGGCCGGAGTGTTCATCGGGACGTACGCGAAGCACCCGCTTACGGGCGAGGAGGTGCCGATTTGGATTTCCGACTACGTGCTCGTGAACTACGGGACGGGCGCGGTGATGGGAGTGCCGGCGCACGACGATCGCGACTTTATTTTCGCGAACAAGTATTCGCTGCCGATCCGTCAGGTGATCGCGCCGCCGGTCGGAGTCGAGCACGACCTCGCGGTCGCGGCGTACACCCTCGACGGCTTGCTTGTGAACTCATCGGCGTTCGACGGGCTGACGAGCGCGGAGGGAAAGAACATGATCGCGACCGCGGTCGAGTCCGCCGGCAAAGGGAAGCGCGTGACGAACTACCATCTCCGTGACTGGCTGGTTTCTCGACAGCGCTACTGGGGCGCGCCGATTCCGATGACGTGGTGCGAGACGTGCGGGGTCCAGCCGGTCGAGCCGTCCGCGCTGCCGGTCGTGTTGCCTCGCGACGTGGATTTTCTTCCGACGGGGAAGAGTCCGCTCGTTAATTCCGTGACGTTCCATAACGTCGTCTGTCCGAAGTGCGGCGGGCCCGCGCGGCGCGAGTGCGACACGATGGACACGTTCGTGGACTCGTCGTGGTACTACCTGCGCTACGTCGATTCGACGAACAAGGAAGTCTTCGCCGAGCCCGAGGCGCTGAAGAAATGGTGCCCGGTCGACCTGTACGTCGGCGGCGCCGAGCACGCGGTGATGCACCTTCTGTACGCGCGATTCTTCTCGTATGCCCTTCACGACCTCGGCTACGTCGATTTTGAGGAACCGTTCCTCAAGCTCCGAAACCAGGGGCTCATCCTCGGACCGGACGGCGAAAAGATGTCGAAATCGCGAGGAAATGTCGTGAATCCCGACGAGGTTATCGAGCAATACGGTGCCGACGCGCTGCGTTTGTACGAGATGTTCATGGGTCCGCTCGAGGACGCGAAGCCGTGGGACACGAGCGGCATCGTCGGGGTGCGCCGGTTTCTCGACAAGGTTTGGATGATGCGAGAGAGGGTCGTCGAGGCAAAGAACGTCGACGCGACGCGCGCGGTCCACAAGACGATCAAGAAGGTGTCCGAGGACATCGACGGGATGAAGTTCAACACGGCCATCTCCGCGATGATGATCTGCGCGAACGCGCTTCACGTCGCCGAGACGATTCCGCGCGACGCGTACGAGTCGTTCGTCAAAATCCTCGCGACGTTCGCGCCGCACCTCGGCGAGGAAATCTGGCACGACCTTGGAAATGCGTCGAGCGTATTCGACGAGAGCTGGCCGACGTACGATGCCACGTTGCTCGTCGACGATTTGGTCGCGATCGCCGTGCAGGTGAACGGAAAGCTGCGCGGGACGATTGAGATGGATCCGACGTCGAACGAGAAGGACGTCCAGGACCGCGCGATGGCGACGGAGAACGTGGCGAAGTTCGTCGAAGGAAATGAGATCGTCAAGGTGATCTACGTGCCGGGGCGTTTGATTAACATCGTCGTGAAATAATATGGAGGGGAACAGAGAGCGAGGAATGATGGAGTCCGCGGACATGAGTTTGCGCGAATCGATCAAGGCGTACGATTCGTTTCGCGCAGAGTATGACGATCTCGCAAGGCGCGCGGAGACGTATCTGAACGACCCGACCATCTCGGAAGGCGCGAAGGCGACCTTGCGCACATCGTTAAACGCCGCGCTCGCGTGCGGCGACCTCTTTGTCGGTTTCGGGCTTCCGTCAACGCTCTCCGCCACCGTGCTCAAGGGCGTGTCGAAGGCGGACAAGATTCTCAAATGGATGCGCGTGCCGCTTCGGGAAAAAAAAGAGGGGGACACGTCGAAGCTCCAGGTGCTCGATCTCACGCCGGATGTGAAGTTGCGCACCTCGCTCGGCTTCCAGCTCCTCGAGATCTGTTCCGCTGGATTTCTGCCCATGCGATCGCTGGAAGGCCTGATGCAGATGAAACACGACATTCCTCGCGTTTGGCGCGCGTACAAGCGTATCCGCGAGATCGCGGCCGCGAAGGCGACCATCTCCCCGGAGGTGCAGAACGCCATCGACGTCTTCTCCTCGAACGAAATAACAGTATGAATCCCCGCGACGCATTGAAGGTTCTCATCGAGGCGGTCGATCTGGAACCGGAACAGAGGAAGGCACTCATCGCCGGCCTGCCCGAGATGGACGACGCGGCGGTGATGGAGCTCGGGGCCGAGCTTGCCAAGTACCGCACAAATCAGGCGCACGTCGCACAGCGGGCGGTGTCTGCGATCGACGAGCTGATGGCGGCTGAGCAGGCGTAGACGTTGGTTTTGTGGCGGGGCTGATGCCCCGCTTTTTCTTTTGTGGCGGCAAGCCACAGAAAAACTCGATAGGTTTGTAGTTTCTCGACGCTTTTGTTACCCTCATCGGGTAAACCCAGGCTTAAAGCCGCAAGCGAAGCGCCTATGAACCTCGTCATGATCGGCACCGGATACGTCGGCCTCGTTACGGGGCTTGGGTTTGCGAAACTTGGGCATCGCGTGGCGTGCGTCGATACGGACGCCGGGAAGGTCGGTCGGCTCGATCTTGGCGAGACGCCGTTCTACGAGCCCGGGATGCCGGAGCTTTTGCGCGAGATGCAGGAGGCGGGGAGGATCGTGTTTACGACGGATTTGAAGTCCGTCATCGGCGGGGCCGAGATCATTATGATCGCGGTGGGGACGCCGGCGGGGAAGGACGGGTTCGCGGATCTTTCGTTCGTGGAGGCGGCGGCGGACTCGATCGGGGCGCTGCTCGACCACGAGGCCCTTGTGGTCGTGAAGTCGAGCGTGCCGGTGGGGACGAACCGCGCGGTGATCGACCGCATTCGTCGAAAGCTCGGCGAGGTTGGGCGCGAGGCGCTTACGACGATCGTGAACGTCGCGTCGCTGCCGGAGTTTCTCCGCCCTGGGTTCGCGCTCAAGGATTTCATGGAGCCGGATCGGATCGTCATTGGCGCCGACGACGCCGTGGCGCAGCAGACGCTCGACCGGCTTCACGACGGAATCAACGCGCCGCGCCTGCTTCTCTCGCTCGAGTCCGCCGAGCTCACCAAGTACGCGGCGAACGCGCTGCTCGCGACGAAGGTTTCCTTCATCAACGAGATCGCCAACATCGCCGAGCGCACCGGAGCGGACGTCCGCGAGGTCGCGCGCGCCGTGGGTCTCGACCGCCGCATCGGGCCGCATTTTCTCCAGGCCGGCATCGGCTACGGCGGATCGTGCTTTCCGAAGGACGTGTCCGCGCTCCACCAGATGGCCGGTACCACCGGATATGAGTTCAAACTATTGTCCGCGGTGATCGAGGTGAACAACGCGCAGCGCGAGCGATTCGTCACGCGCGTCGTCGACGAGCTTCGCGGCGTTCGCGGCCGTCGTCTTGCCGTGTGGGGCCTGTCGTTCAAGGGCGGGACCGATGACGTGCGCGGATCGAGCGCGATCGACATCGTTCAGCGCCTCGTCGGCCTCGGCGCGGAAATTGTCGCGTACGATCCGCAGGGAATGGGACTCGCGCGGCGGATGCTGCCCGAGCAGGTCCAGTTCGCCCCGACCGCCGTGGACGCGACGACGGGCGCGGACGCGCTCCTCGTGCTCACCGAGTGGCCCGAGTTTCTCGACGTTTCCTTCGCCGCCGTCCGAGAGCGCATGGCCGAGCCGAACGTGTTCGACGGAAGGAACCTGCTGGCGGAGCTGGGATTGAGGGGAATGGGGTTTGTATATCGGGGGGTTGGACTTGGGTCGATTTAGGCTTAAGGCTGAAAGGCGTAAGGCCTAAGGAATTTACGGGAATCGGGATGGCTTGCTGGAAACCCATTAAGCCTTTTGCCTTATGGCCTTACGCCTCTCGACTCATGTCACACAGATCGTCCGTTCGCCGTCGAAATCGTTCGCGGCGGCGGCGATCTGTTTTTCGTTCGGGATCCTGGTCGGCCCGCTTTTTCTTGGGTTCGATCGCGTCCTCCTGATCTCGATCTTCGTCGCGATCTTTCCAATAATCGTTTCGTTCCCCTCTCCCTCAAAAGGAGAGGGTCAGGGTGAGGTCCGCGGACGCCGCAGCGTCATCGCCCTCTTCGCCGCGCTGCTCCTGCTCGGCATCTGGCGCTACGGCCAGGCGCTCGTCCCGTCGAACGTCCCGACCATCGCGGACGCTGCCGAACGTTCGTCGCGAATCGTCGGGACCGTCTCGTCCGAGGTCGTCGAGACGAGCACGGGCCAGCGAGTGATCCTCGACGGGCTTTCCGTTGCCGACGATCCCGTCGACGGCAGGCTCCAAGTCTGGCTCGACGCGTTTCCGTCCGTCGCGTACGGCGACGCGCTCACGTTCGAATGCAAGCCGCAGGTTCCGACGACGATCGATGGGTTCGCGTACGACAAATATCTCCGAAGCCAGGGCGTGCTCGCTCTCTGCTTCCGCCCGCAGTTCGTCGACGTAAAACCGTCAGACGGCGGAATCGTCGCGTCGCTTCTGACGGTAAAGCGCGTCGTTGTCGATCGTCTCCGCATGATCGTCCCCGAGCCGCACGCGTCGTTTCTCGCGGGCCTCATCTTCGGCGGAAGCTCGACGCTGTCGAAGGAGATGAAGGACGATTTCTCCGCCACGGGAACGTCGCACATCCTCGCCGCGTCGGGATTCAATGTCTCGCTGTTCTCAATGGTGTTCCTGGGTTATATCACGCACACCGTCCTCGGCCGGCGCAAGGGCGCGTACCTCACCGCCGCGCTCCTCGTGGCGTACGTCGTCGTCGCCGGCGCCTCGGCCGCCGTCGTTCGCGCCGGCATCATGGGTTCGCTCACCCTCGTCGGATTCCTGATCCTTCGCAAGCCGTCGATCGTGAACGTCGCGCTCCTCGCCCTCGCCGCGATGCTGATGTGGAACCCGCTGCTCCTGCTCGACGACGTTGGCTTTCAATTGTCATTCGTCGCGACGGCCGCGATGCTCGGCTGGGCGTCCAAGATCGAGGAAAGATGCAAGTTCGTCCCCGAGGCGTTCGAGCTGCGCAGGTCGTTCGCCGCCAGCCTCGCCGCCATCGTCGCGACCCTCCCGATCATCCTCTGGCACTTCGGCACCGTCTCGCTCACGTCGCCGATCGTGAACCTCCTCGTCCTCCCGCTCGTCCCGATGCTCATGGCGATGACCGGAATCGCCCTCGCCGCGGGGTTCGTGATCCCGGCGGTCGGGACGATCGTGGCCGTCCCCGCGGTCGCCGTGTCGGCGGTGATCTTGCACGTGGTGTCGTGGTTTGGAACCGTATGACCCTTCGCGCATCACGACAATCGACTCCTCGACGATTCCTCTCGCGTCACCGATCGAAGGTTGAACACATTTTTGTCGCGATCGTCATGCTCGTGATCGCGGCGGTTCTCTTCGTCGTCGAAACCCACGGGACTAAAGTCCCTGGGAATTCTGATTTCCCAGGGACTTTAGTCCCGTCCGGCGAGCTCCGCGTCTGGTTCTTCGACGTCGGGCAGGGCGACGCGATTTTCATCGAGACGCCCGACCATCGTCAGATCCTTATTGACGGCGGGCCGTCGCAGGCCGTCCTCTCAAAGCTCGGCCAGGTGATGCCGCCTTGGGACCGGTCCGTCGACGCGATCGTTCTCACGCATCCGCATCTCGATCACGTCGCCGGACTCGTGTCCGTCCTCGAGCGATACGACGTCGCGGCGGTGTACGACGGCGGGGCCCTCGCGAGGACCGGGGTGATGGACGCGTTCGGCGACAAAAGCGTCGCGGAGCTCGCGGCGACGGATCATCTCGTCGCGGGCGACCGAATCGTTTACGGCGCCGTGACGCTCGACGTGCTCGCGCCGACGCGTTCCGTCGACGGGACGTACCCGAAGGATCCGAACGAGGCGTCCGTCGTCCTGCTCCTGACGTACGGCGACACGATGATCCTGCTCATGGGCGATGCGCCGGACGACGTCGAGGACGATATCCTTCCGGCCGTCGGCGACGTCGACGTGCTCAAGGTGGGCCACCACGGAAGCCGAACGTCCTCGTCGATCGAGTTCCTCGACGACGTGACTCCCGAGTTCGCGATCATCTCCGACGGCGTCGGCAACAGCTACGGCCATCCGCATCCCGCGACGCTCCAGCGGCTCGAGGATCGCGGCATCCGTATCAGACGCACAGACCTCGACGGAGACATCCTGCTGACGTCAACGGGCGGGGAGCCGACGGTCGAGCCGTCTCCCTTGCCATTTTGACGAAAAGGCTATAGGCTTAAGGCGTTAAGGCGTTAAGGCATTAGGCATAAGGGTTTTCCTTAAGCCTTCTGCCTTTTAGCCTTTAGCCTAAAAAGTAACGTGATCGATATGGCCGAAATCCAAAAGACGCTCGTTCTCCTGAAGCCGGACGCCCTGCAGCGCGACCTCCTCGGCGAAGTGATCCGCCGCTTCGAGCTCAAGGGGCTCAAGATCGTCGGGCTCAAGCTGATCCGCCTCACAGACGAGATGCTGACCGAGCATTACGCGCATCTTGCCGAGAAGCCGTTCTTCCCGTCGCTTAAGCAGTTCATGATGCAGACCCCGGTGGTCGGCCTCGTGCTCGAGGGCCTCGACAGCGTCGAGTCCGTCCGCAAGATCGTGGGATCCACGAACCCGCGCAATGCCGACGCCGGAACGATCCGCGCCGACCTCTCCATGAACGTCCCGAGCAACCTCATCCACGCCTCCGATTCGCCGGAAGCGGCCGCGACCGAGGTGAAGCGATTCTTCAAGGACGACGAGCTGTTCGCCTACGAAAAGATCACGGACCGCTACCAGTTTGGCGAGGGAGTCTAAACCGTGTAGGGTAGGGACGGGCAATGGAGCCCGTCCTTTCGTTTGGAGGAAATCATGCGAGAACACACGGGGCCGCCGTCCCCAAATCCGACCGTCGAGGAAATTCAGAGGATGCCGTACGTAATGCCCAAGGAGATCGAGGCAAAGAAGGCCGCGGCGCGCCTCTGGATCGTCCAGTTCTGCGAGCGGGCGCGGTTCATGCTCGAGGAGCGGGACCTTAGGATCCCCATCAAGACGCAGTCATACTGCGCGGAGCAGATCGACAAGGTCCGCCGGTACCTCACCGAGGCCGAGATTGACGCCGCGCTCTAAGGCCCGTAGGGTGGAGATATCGGATGTTCCTTATGAATGGAGATGCAGATGAAAGAGTTGCAGATCATCGAACAGATGCGCTCGGACTGGTTCAATCCGTCGATGGACGCCGTCGCCCGCCGACTGGCATTATGGCGGTCCTATGACGAAAAACATCAGGCGCGGGTGCTGATCGCGCTCGATCTCGTCCGCCGTTCGCGCGAATGGCTCATTGACGCGTACCTCTATCCGTTGCGCGACGAGCTGAGCCCCGTTTCGCGCATCGCTCTTGCTCCGGACCCCCTGCGCCTCCTTCGACACGCAGAGCGCAACGGGAGCGAGCCCGCGGACGTGCGGCGTCGATTCGAGGCTCTTCACTACTTCGATCTCGCGTGCGGATACGCGAATATCGAGCGCGAGGAGCCCACTCGCTTCGCGCGCGAGGATCTCGACGATCTCATCGAGATGTTCGACGCGCGGTTGTTTGCCGGATCGGAAAACGTCACGGTATGGACCCGTCACGATGAGCGTCAGTATACGGTCTCGTCCGTTCACGTCAGGGATGAGCGCGAGTCCGATGACGAGCGTGAGAATCCGTTTCCATGCAGGATGATCCGTGGGGTGGGCTCCGTGTTCTTCGACCATCGGGTCAAGGAACTCGATCGCACCTGGCTCAAAATTCAAAAGCAGATCGCCGATGAGTCCATCGTCGAAAAATACGTGGTCTGGGACCGCTGCGGTATCGTCTTCGTCGTTGACGGCGATGCGTCCATGGGGCGGCTGGTCCACGCCCTGCGTGAGGCGGTCGGACAGGACGGGGAGCTGTTCGAAGACCTTCATGCGATAAGGGGCAGGCCAATCAACGTGCATTCCGCCCCGAACTTTCATGGGAAGCAGATGGGGATCCGTTGGCGCGGTCGCCTGGTCGAAGTCCAGCTCTATACGTTCGGCCAGTATCTTGACAACACGATGTCGCTCGGCCTTGCGAATCATGAGATGTACCGCCTTCGTCAGTTGATCCGATTCTACTGTCCGGAGATCCTATTTCCGTCGTCCGTCTATCGCACGGTAGACTGGGGGTCGAACGATCTTCGAGAGCTGCTCTTCGAACGACAGGCCGCGCGCGTCGGATGGCGCGTGGATCCCGCACGGTTTCGTTCGCTCATGAGAACCGTTCTAGGCACCGGCTGACCCCGGGCCTTTTTTTCTTTCGCATCTCCTGTATCCTATGACGATATGCGCATTCTCCTCATTCAATTCCGTCCCGACCCGATCATGGCCGCTCATGAGCTGGAAATCATCGTCCGCTTTTCCAATCGTCCGGCGACGGACTTCGTCGTCGTCGACGCGACGCGCGACGAACTGTCCGCCGGCCTTCTCGACGGCGCCGACGCGATCGTTCTCGGCGGATCCGGCGACTACCTGATTTCGCGCGGAGACATCCCCGAGATTCTGACCGACCTGAAACCGATCCTCGAGGAAGCGCGCCGAGGAAGTTTCCCGACGCTCGGCATCTGCTTCGGCGCGCAGATTCTCACGCACGCGTTCGGCGGCCGCGTCGAAAAGGACGAGGCTCGCGCGGAGGTGGGAACGTTTCTCGTGACGAAGACCGACGCGGGATCGGACGACGCATTGTTCCGCGACCTCCCGCGAAATTTCGACGCGCAGCTCGGGCACAAGGACCACCTCACGGTTCTCCCCGAAGGCGCGGTCCACCTCGCCTCGTCCGAGCTCAGCGTCCACCAGGCATGGAAGTTCCCCGACGCGCCGATGTACGCGCTCACGTTCCATCCGGAGCTCGACCAGGAAGGGGTCCTGTACCGCGTCGACTATTACGCCGAGGAGTACAAGATCACCCCCGAGACCGTCGCTGGAATGAAGGCCGCGCTGCGCCCGAGCCCGGAGGCGAGCACGCTGATCGCCAAGTTCCTCGACCTGTTTGCCTAAACCACCAGAATCGCCTACACTACTGCCCGTACCGAGCCATGGCGCAGTTGGTAGCGCGCTTGCCTGGGGGGCAAGAGGCCGTGGGTTCAAGTCCCGCTGGCTCGACCACGAACGGATCGTCGCAAGGCGGTCCGTTTGTTTTTGACGCGATATTGCGCTACCATCCATTCATTATGCGCCTGCACCGATTCATCCTCGACCTAGACCTGTCCGCCGACGAACTCGTTATCTCTGACCGCGAGGCGACGAACCAGATTCGGAACGTGTTTCGGATGGAAGCGGGGGATCCGTTCATCGTCTGCGACGGGAAGGGGATCGAGGCGACGGTCCGGGTCGTATCCGACGACCCTTCGACAAGCTCAGGGCCTTCGGCGATCGTCGCGAAGGTCGTCGACCGCCGGGCCGTCGACACGGAGAGCGCGACGAAGGTCACGCTCTACTGCGCCGTGCTCAAGCGCGAAAACTTCGAGCTTGTCGTTCAGAAGGCCGTCGAGTGCGGCGTCTCCGCGATCGTGCCGGTCATTTCGTCGCGAACGATCAAGCTCGGAGTGAAGCTCGACCGCCTCCAAAAGATCGCCACCGAAGCCTGCGAGCAAAGCGGCCGCGGCATCGTCCCCGCCATCGCCGAGCCCATGTCGCTTCGCCTCGCCATCGTCCACGCGAAACCGAACGCGACGAATTTCCTCTTCGAACCCGGCTCGCCAGATTTCCCAGAAACTTTAGTCCCGTCTGGAATCGTCTCGGCCGGCCTCTTCATCGGTCCCGAAGGCGGCTGGGATCCCACAGAGCTCGACCTTATGCACTCCGCCGACTTCACCGCCGTAAGCCTCGGCCCAAGAATCCTCCGCGCCGAAACCGCCGCGATCGCGGCGACGTTTCTTGCGACGCGCGCATAAAAAATCGTCCCGGTCAGGACGACAGAAGCCGTTCGAAAATAATGGAGTAAGGCCTGTTGCTGCGGAGGGCGAACGCGTCGCGCATGCTGATGGATCCCTCGGCCGACATCTCCTCGTACAGCCTGGCCGCCGCGCCGCCGGTGGACGCCACGGGAATCAGTCGGACGTTCGCGTCCCGAACCTGCCGCGTCTGCCGAAGCTCCTCGCTCGCGCCTCCGATGAGGATCGCGACCGATATGCGCGACAGGACGGGATCCGCGCCGCGCTGAATGACGCGCACCTGGGAAGCGGGAAGAATCGCCGTGACGAGCGGAACGATGGCCGGATGGTCCGCGACCATCAGGGTCATCCCGTTCGTCTTTCCGGCGGCGGCCAGCCCGCGCACGGCCTCGCGGATGAAAATTTCGTCGGGGGACGCGTACCACGCGGGATCGCGCCGCGGGTCGGGAACGGAACAGAGAAGAAGAACGGTCATGCAAATTCCTCGCGTACCGGGAGGATACGGGAACGTGGTAAAATCGTCAACGCATGCCCGACATCTTCACAAAGGAAAAGCGCAGCGAGATCATGTCGAAGATTCGCTCGAAGAACACCGAGGTCGAGCGCGTGGTCTTTTCGTTCTTGCGGAAGGAGAAGATTTATTTCCAGAGGCATTATGACCGGGTGGTTGGATGTCCGGACGTGGCGATTCCGTCGCGGAAGGTGGCGATCTTTCTGGACGGGGACTTTTGGCACGGCCGGAACGCCGCGACGCGCCTGCCGAAGCTGAACGACTGGTGGCGGGCGAAGATCGAGCGGAACATGAAGCGCGACAAGGCGTCGCGGGCGGCGTTGCGGAAGGCTGGGTGGAGTGTCTTGAAAGTTTGGGAAGGCGAGCTGATGCGGAAGCGGACGCGGGAGAAGTGGCTGGAGAAAATCCGCGCGCATTTGTCGTCCGGGACGAGTCGCCCGTGGTTCGTCTACTTGCTGCGCTGCGTCGACGGGACGCTGTACGCGGGAATCACGACGGATCTCGACCGTCGAGTCGCGGCGCACAACGGCGGGCGGGGCGCGAAGTACACGCGTGGACGGGGACCGGTCGAGATCGTCTGGTCAAAAAAGACCGTTGACGGGACGTCCGCGCGGAAGCTGGAGGCGTCGCTGAAGAAATTGTCGAAGGAGGCAAAGGAAGATCTGATCAACCGGGCTTGTTGACGGTTCGGCCGTTTTCGTCTATGGTCCCGTTGCCCAACTTCGGAGGGCATTCATGGGAACGGAACAGCTTGGGATCAGGTTCGGGACGCCAGTATCCGCGGGAGATCCGCCACGAGTCTGTCTCCCACGGCCGCCGCATCTCGCGACGGTGTGCGGGATCAGCTGCGGAATGAGCGCAAGGCATTTCTTTGAAACGCTCAGGGCCGAGCGCGTGACGATGCTCGTGGACACGCGGCAGACCACGACGTACCGCGACGCGCGATTCGCCCATGGCGACGATTTCGTCTACGCCTGCGGGCGGCACGACGTCGGTTACACGCACGTCGCGGAGCTCGCGCCGACGGCGGACCTGCGCGCAACATACCATCGCGTCGCCGACGGAAAATCCGCCAGCCGCGACGAGCGAGCCGTCGCCTGGACGGCGTTCCTCAAGGGGTATGCCAAGCTTGTCGCGACGGATCGAAAGATTCTGCGCGAAGGGTCGCCCCTGCGCGAGCTTCTCTACGGCCCGCATAAGAGCATCGCGTTCTTGTGCGCATGCCCTCATCACGAGGACTGCCATCGCCGCGTTCTCCTCGGGATGGTCGCGCGGCACGTCGCGGGGGTCGGGATCGCGAATCTCTCTCCCGAGGGCGTCGGCGGATTCGCCCCGTCGCTCAAGACCCCGCGACGCTATCTCCTGGAGCCGATCCCGAGCGCGGACATCCCGGCGTCCCACATGCCAGGCCGGAAGACGCCATGACGGTCCGCGGAATCGTACTCTCTCGAACCGAGATGTCCGGAGGAACGTTCTGCGGATGCGCGGCGATCGATCTCGACGGAACGTGGGAACAGGTTCGCCTGCTGTCATCGCAGGGAACGCACCTGCATCCGAGCCTGTTCGGCGTCGCGAGCGAATCGGTACGGGGCCTGTGGAGACCCGGACGAATTATCCGACTGCCGAATCCCACTCGCTCCGATCCGCGTCCCACGCATCCGGAGGATCGGCTCGTCGATCCGTCCCGAATCAAGTTCGGAGCCATGGCGGACGCCGCGAGATTTTCAATCGCCGCGGCCGCGTTCACCTTCGATTCCGTCGGGCTCCTGTTTCCGAACGTCGTCTGGCAGGAGAATGGCAAGGCTTACGCGCGCGGCGACCGTGCGCTTCCGCGTTCCGTCGGCTATGTCCCGTGCGAGCGGCTCACGATATTGGAAGACGAGTTCGTCGCGGTGCGCGTCGCGGGCGGTGAGAAGATTCTATGCAAGGTGAAGTCCGAGATATTCCTGGAAAAGATCCGCGACGGCCGCGTGGCCACGGGCTCCGCATATCCGGCGCGCCTGGTCCGTCTCGGCCTCGCGAACCCGACCGACTGGGACGGCCGCTTCGATCCCGCCCGCTGCTACGTCATGCTCACCGGAATCGTCCGGTAGCGCTTCCGGCCCGACGCTCATCGGACCGGTTTTTTCTTGCGCGTGGATCGGGCGGTCGGGTCGTGATACGATGGGCCGGAAATGATTCGCCCTATGAACATCGAATACGAGGCAACCTTTGAAAACGTCGACAAGGACGAGATTCGTGCTCGACTTCGCGCGGCCGGGGCGACGCTGGTTCGTCCGGAGTATACGCAGAAACGCGTCGTCTTCAGTCTCCCCAAGGGGCACGAGATCCCAGGCGCCTGGCTCCGGGTTCGGGACGAGGGAGGGAAGACGACCATGAGCCTGAAGGTCGTGGACCCCGCCGTTGGCGGGGCAGGCGGCAACATCGAGAATCAGAAGGAGATTTGCCTGGCCGTGGACGACTTCGACGCGGCGGTCGAATTCTTATCGCTGGTCGGCGCGGACCGCAAGGCGTACCAGGAGACGCGGCGCGAAATGTGGTCGCTCGACGGCGCGGACGTGACCGTTGACGAGTGGCCGTTCCTCGAGCCGTTCGTGGAGGTTGAGGGACGCGATATGGTGACGGTGCGCGCGGCGTCCGAGAAGCTCGGGTTCGATTATTCGACCGCGCTGTTCTGTTCCATCGGGACGCTGTACGTCCGCAAGTACGGGATCGCGGAGGATGTCTTTAACGACCGCTCGCCGCGCATCGTCTTCGACATGGAAAATCCGTTCAATTTAAAATAACCCTTGACGCGATTCGAAACGGGCGTACAATGCCGGTCGGCCAAAACGGTCCAGGAGCATTCACCATGTCCGCGTCCATCCGTCGTTCGTCCCGCATCGCGCTCACCATCCTGATTGCCCGCGTCCCGTTGGCCGCCGGTCTCCTGTACGCGGGAGACCCAACGCTCGCCGTCGGCCTGCTGGTCGTCACCGAGCTCCTGCTCGTCGCCGCGATCTCGTCGCCGCGATTCTTCCCCCGTCCGGTTTCATCGTAGCCGAACCTCGTCCGATTTGTCGGACGGGGGATTTTTTATTTTCGTGGCGGCCGGGCCTTGTCGGAATCGAGTTGGCAGTGTAGGTTTGGTTTCCGGAGGAAAGGAAAGCATGAGGAAATACGTCAATCTTATTCGGATCGGCATCGCGATCGTCGCGTACCTGGTCGTACTGCTCTTCGGGGTCTATCTCCCGGGAATGGCAATTCGCGCCTGGATGGCGGCAACGCGCGCGACCATGACCGACCGTCGGCGCTGGAACGCGTCGTACATCGCCAGGTCGGGAGCTATGCTCAAGGGTATCAGCCGGCTGATTATGGGCATGGACATTCACGTCCATTTCCCGAACGACGCGCGCGAGTCCCTTGGCGACATTCCGTTCGTCTACGTCTCCAACCACCGTTCCGTAATCGACGGCGTCTTCCTTCCCGTCGCGACCGTACGCGCAGGCCATGCGAACATCCGTTGGGTGGTAAAGCAGGGCGTGCGGAAGATTCCGCTCATCGCCGGACTGATGGAAGGGTGCGGATATGCGATCGTGATCCGACGCAAGGACATGGAGAAGCTGTCGGACGAGACGCGCCGTCGGTTCAACCGCCTGGCCATGAGGAAGTTCTTTCGCCTTGCTCGCGACGAGGCCGCGTGCGTCGGGCTGTTCCCGGAAGGAGAGAGGTTCGTGGGAGCAAAGGACGGCGCGAAACGCCGGTTCGTGGGCGACCCGACCCCCGGGAAGGCAAGCTTCCGGGAGATGTGCGCCGAGCTTCCGTGTCACGGCGTCGCCGTCGTGACCGTTCTCTGGCCGACTCCGCCCGGAGGCAAGACCGTGTTCGACGCGGCCGACCTGTGCGACCGAGTCGTCGACATCACGGTTCAGTTTCACCCGCATGTCGGCCCGGAAGTTGCGGATCGGTTCCTTGAGGACGCCTACGATCGCATGGACGGTGATCTTGAACGCCGGCTTGCACGCTCACCCCGCTACGGGTGAGTTTTTTTATGCCTCGTGAAATCTCCTCGCGTCTTTTTCCCGATACCCAATCACGAACACGATCCATGCAGCCAGCGTCAGAATCGAGCCGAGCAGCGTCGGTCCCGCCGGATGGAACGCGGCGACGGCGCCCCCGAACAGGCCCGGAAGAAACTGGCCGAACGAGGCGACGGACTGGTTGAGGCCGAGGATTTCTCCCTGCGATTCCTTGTCGGCGCTTCCGGAAATGAGCGCCATGATGTTCGTCGAGACCAACCCCTGGAAGATCGCCATGAGCGGGAAGACGAAGAAGAGCGTCTTGAGCTCGGACGGGACGAGCACGAGCGCGAGGGTGGCGGCGAGGCCGACGGGGGCGACGCGGAGGACGGCGGCGGGGGTGAAGCGGTCGGCGACGGGGCGGGCGACGAGGCCCTGTGACAGCGCGATGCAGATGCCAATGAACCCGAACACGTCTCCGATGCCGCTCTGGGAGATGTGGAACCGGTCGATGAGATACACCTGCATGTAGGAGGTGTAGCTGGTGAATCCGAGCGTCAGCAGGAACTGGACGAGGAACAGCAATCGGACGCGGGGCATCGTGAAGGCGAGGCGGATATTCCTGATTCCCGTCATGAGCGTGACGGGCGACGGGCGCATCGTCTTCAACGTCTCGGAAAAGAAGAAGGCGAGCAGCGCGATGTTCAAGACCGAAAGGATCGCGGCGAACCAGAACGGCGTGGCGTACGAGAACCAGGAGACGATCGACGGGTCGGACAGCTTTCCGCCGAGGAACGGCCCGATCACGAACCCGAGCCCGAACGCCATTCCGATGAGCCCGAAGTTCTTGGCGCGCGTCTTCTCCGTCGACAAATCCGCGATCGCCGCGGAAGCGACCGAGATATTTCCGCCCGTCGCGCCGTCGATGGCGCGCCCGAGCACGAGGAGCCACAGCTGCGACGTGACGATTCCGACGGCGAACATCAGGTAGCCTACGAGCGTGCCGACGAACGAGAGCAATAGGATCGGCTTGCGGCCGTGTCTGTCTGCCAGGGCGCCGAGAATCGGGGCGGAGAAGATTTGGATGAGGGGGAACAGGCCGAGAATGAACCCGAGCACGATCGTCCGCGTCGCGTAGGACGTGTCGATCGGAAGGATTCCGTTCGCGTCGAGGAACAGTCCGGGGAGCACAGGAAGCGCGATGCCGAACCCGATGAGGTCGGTGAAGACGGCGAGAAGGAGCGGGACGAACGCTTTGAGTTTTGTCATATCGAGGGTAGTATAGCAGGCGTATGGAGAGACCCCGATTCTATTATGACGAGACGTGCCGGTTTTGTCGTCTTTGGGTCGCGCGATGGAAGAAGACAACGGGGGAGTCGGTCGAGTACGTCCCGTTCGCGGCCGGGGAAAAGCGTCCGTCGTCCGAGTTCGTCGGAACGGACGGGACGGTGAGTCGCGGGGCGGAGGGAGTGTTTCGGCTGTTGGCGACCGGGTCGTCGGGAAAATTGCTTCGGTGGCATCGCAACGTTCCGCCGTTCGCATGGGCGTCAGAGATCGCGTATCGGATGGTGTCGTCGTGTCGCGCTTGCGCGTGGAAGCTGACGGGATGGATGTTCAAGGAATGACCGCATGAGCAAGATGACCCCCTTCGCCTCCCGCGTCTACGCCATCGTAAAACAAATTCCCCGCGGCGAGGCGCTCGCCTACGAACAGGTGGCGATCGCGGCGGGGAGGCCCGGGGCGTGTCGGGCGGTGGAGACGATCCTGAGCAAAAACTTCGATCCGGCGATTCCGTGCCACCGCGTCATCCGTTCCGACGGAAAAACGGGAGGATATAATCGCGGCGAGGCGCGGAAGGCGGAGCGGCTTCGGGAGGAAGGGTTTTCTGGATGAGACCGAACAGGAGCGCTCGCTCCCGTTCTTTGTTTTCGGCGGATTGCGCCGAGGCGGCCTCCTCCAGCCGCCTCCGCCGCAGGCGTTCCTTTTTGTCGTCGGTTGGATTGGCTCCGCGGCGTTCCATGCGTCGAGTGTACGGACGATCCCCCAGTTGCGTCAATCCTTTCCACGCGCTATCCTTCTTCCCACTATGGACACACTTCACATCGCCGGAGGCCGCCCGCTTTCTGGTTCTATCGAGGTTTCCGGCGCGAAGAACGGGGCGTCGAAGATGATCATCGCGTCGATGCTTACCGACGAGGAGATCGTGCTGAAAAACGTCCCGCGGCAGCGCGAGACGGGGATTACCGAGGAGATCGTCACGACCGTCGGGGCATCCGCGACGTGGGAGGGCGACCATGTGCTTCGTTTGAGGACGCCGGTCGTTTCGACCGCGTCGGTTCGCGCGCTGTCGGAAAAGAACCGCATCTCGGTGCTCGCGATCGCGCCGCTGTTGCATCGCGCGGGCGAGGCGTTCGTGCCGCTGGTCGGCGGCGACAAGATCGGGCAGCGGCCGGTGAACTTTCATGTCGACGCGCTCACGAAGATGGGAGCCACCGTCGAGGCCACCGCGGACGGCTATCACGCGACCGTCTCGGGACGCTT
>CALRGA010000013.1 GCA_943357025.1 Candidatus Uhrbacteria bacterium RIFOXYB12_FULL_58_10
AAGACTTGCATGAAAAAAACGTTTTTCGTCATCCCAATGATCGCCATCGTCGTCGTGACGTCCCTCGTCGCGCACGCTGTTTTTGCGGAGACGGATACTCCGCAAGAAGTCGTCGTCAGCGATTCGCGGGCGGCCGGAACGATCAGCGACCTGAACGGGCAGATCTCCGAGAAGAAGGCGGAGGCGGAGAAACTGACGAAGAACGTGGCGTCGTACAAGAAAAAGATCGCGGACGCCGAGGCGCAGAGCGCGACGCTTGAGGGCGAGCTCGATCTCTTGGAAAATCGCGCGGCGAAGACGGAGCTTGATATCCGCGCGACCGGCCAGGACATCTCCGTCACGGTCGACGAGATTCAGGTACTGCAGCTGCGGGTCGACGCGATCGAGCGTCAGCTCGGGTTCGACCGCGCGTCGCTGGGCGATATCCTTCGCAAGATGGACACGTACGACAACGACATGTCTCTCCAGCTTCTGTTCGGCTCAGATTCGTTCGGCGAGCTGTTCGACAGGCTGCAGCAGCTTTCCAGCGTGACGACCGATCTGAAGAGCTCCCTTGAACGCGCGGAGGATGAGAAGACGTCGGTCGAACGTGATCGCGCCTCACAGGTCGGAAAAAAGACCCGGCTTGCCAGCCTGCAGGCCGATCATCTTCGACAAAAAGACCTCCTCGCCGAAGAAAAGCGATCAAAAGAGCTAATATTAGCGCAAACTTTACGCACGGAAAGCACATTCCAAGGGTTCCTTTCCAGCATCCATGCCGAGCAACAGTCCGTTTCACAGCAGGTTTACGCGCTTCAGGCGGAGGTTGAGCGCAAGCTCGCCACGTTGGATAACAAAGGGCAGGGGAGTCGTGTTATTTCATGGCCGGTCGCCCCGCACAAAGGGCTTTCGACGACGTTCCACGACCCGACCTATCCGTTCCGACATTTGTTCGAACATGGAGGAATCGACATTCCGATTCCCGCCGGTACGCCGGTCGCGTCGTCCGCCCCTGGATACGTCGCGTGGGCAAAGACCGGCACGCAGTATGGCAACTACGTGATGGTGATCCATTCGGACGGCATCGCGACGCTCTACGCCCACTTGTCGAAGTTTTCCGTGAAGCAGGACGATTACGTCGGGCGCGGAACGACCGTGGGACTTTCCGGCGGAGTTCCCGGAACGCAGGGCGCGGGACTCTCGACGGGAGCGCATCTTCACTACGAGGTTCGCTCGGACGGCATCCCGGTCGATCCGATGAAATATCTTGATACGTCACCGTTAGAATAATATGGATCTCGATCTTGCTCTGAAGGTGGTGGCCTGGGCCATGACGATTACGCCGCTGACGGTGTTCGTCACGATCAGCCTGTATATGATGATGGGCGCCGCCGAGGATGACGATTCGATCAAAGGGTTGATTATGCTGGGCGTAGGAATCTTCGCGGTAGGAGCGTTCCTGCTCACAATGACGTATTTCGCCGGGTTTAGCACATCATGGTTCCTGAGGTAGAAACGGTCCCCAGAAGGTGATATTAAGCGTCGTCTTCTGTAACTTAGACGACACGTGATGTCAGAATTAGGCTGATTAGAGCATAAAATAAGACACGGGTGGATCGATACGCAGTGTCATTTACCCGTGTTTTACGTTGCCATTGCGAGAAAGTCTCAACCGAAGCAATCCGTTCGCGTATTAGCCGGAACCTAGGATTGCTTCGGCTGCGGCCTCGCAATGACGCGTTACGGGACGATTCATGCGGTCCAAGGCCAATCGTCGTCATATCTCACGCCCTTTCTCATCCTGCCTCGTTTTCCTAAAATCGAGTTTTAAATCGAGACGTACCTACATACCCCCCAAATCAAATTAGAGGCCTTTGTGTTTTTAGGATTTTTATTTTTTTATCATCGCGAGCTCCGTAGAGCGCGGCAATCCCATCGAGACGAGACATTGCTTCGGCCTGAGAGCCTCGCAATGACCGTTGAGTGAACGATCGGAGACGGACTCCCTTCCCGACCCCTGTCTCTCGACACGACTATTTTACGACACATCTACCCTACGGCCTCTCATCCCTCGGCCTTCCCTATCCTTTCGAAAGAATTCTCCGTGCCTCTTTTTTCCCTGCCTCGACGCCTGGCTGATCAAACGCGTTCACCTGAAGCAACTCGCCCATGTACGCCGTCGCCGTCTCAAACATCATGAAAAGCGCGCCGAGCGATTCCTCGGTGATCTTCGGGATCGTGATCGTCCCGCTCGGTCGTCCGTGGCTCGCCAAGGCGTGCTCTGTTCCGCCACGTTCGGCGTGAAGGATGTCCGCGAATGAAAGGCCGCCGACATAACCGATCCCCTGCTTGTTTCCCCAGACCTTCGGGACGCGCAGATTTCTTCGAAACGACTCGACCTCGACGAACGTGACCGTCTTGTTGTCCGGACCCTCGTTGTACAGCTGGATCTGCGAATGCTGGTCGATGGCGCCGTACGCGGCGATAGGCGTCGGTCCGATCGATTCCCCGTCGCGGACCTTTCCAAGCGACTCGGCCCAGAGCTGGCGGTACCAGAGACCGAACTCGTGGAGGAGGTCGGCGTACGGCATAAGGACGTGGATGTCGCGGCCCTTTTCCATCGAGAGGAACTGGTTCGCGGCAAAGCGCGCAGGGACGCTTTCGGTCATGTTCGCGCGACGCTCGGCCTCGACGGTCGCCGCCCCGGCTAATAGCTTTCGGACGTTAACGCCGCTTGCCGCCGCCGGGAACAGTCCGACGACGGAGAGGACGGAGAATCGACCGCCGACGTTCAACGGGTGCGGGAGGATGGCATAGCCTTCCTCCATGGCGATCTGATAAAGCGTGCTCAAGTCGGACGGATCCGTCGTCGCCACGATGTGCTCGCGATGCGCCGCGACTCCGACCGCCTTGATCAGGGCCTCGCGCAACGTCATGAATATCGCCATGGTCTCGAGCGTCGTTCCGGACTTGGAAATCACGTTGATCGCGGTCCTCGTCCAATCGGTCGTCGCAAGGACATGATACAGCGTTTCCGGATCCGGGTTGCTCACGAACGCGAGCGACATCTTCTTTTCGCCGAGCGCATGCCAGATCGTTCGCGCGCCGAGGTCGGATCCGCCGATGCCGACGACGATCATATGTTCGAATTTCGCCTGGACGTTCCTTGCCAGCTTTTCGACCGCGCGAAGGGATTCGACGTCGAACGGAAGCTCGAAGAATCCCTGCTCGTCGGTGGTACGAAGAAGCTCGAGGCGCTTGTGCGCGGCGATCAGACGCCTTTGGACGGACTTGCGATCCTTCGCGGACACGAGCATGCGGCTGTCGTCGTAGGTGAGAAAGGACATAGGGTTCTTATTTATAATAGACATGGTCGCCGAATCGGAGGTCGATATATTGGAGGTCCTTTGTGTCCTTTATCGTATCGCGCATCAGCACCTGGAGGTTGAGGATCTGCGCGGGAATGTCCCCGGAGGCATCGATGAGAATGTTGAATCCTGCCAGGGTCTTCACGGCCATCCACTTTCCCGCCAGCCGATCGACGTCCACCTGCGAGAACAGGACGTTCATGGCAGACAGGCGTTTTTCGAATTCGAGAAGGTTGGAGACCTCCGATTCCGTCAGGACGGTCGATCCCACGTCGACGGTCGAGGCGTTCAGGTCGACGAACAGCGGAAGCTTTTTTAGCGGGTCGATCGAAACGGACACGGGAAGCGATCCGTCCGGGAGCGGGTCCTGCGGAGGAGGATCCGGAGATTTCCAGGAAGCGACCTCTTCCGGCGTCAGCTCGCGAATCGCGATCCCGTGCAGATCGACGAGGTACAGCCGGTCGCCGGACGACCAGAGGAGCTGCGACGTTTTTTCCCGGACGGCGACGGCCAGCCCGCATCCATTTCCCCTCAGGTCGCACGTCCTTGCGATATCGAGGGTCTCGAAGGCGTAGGCCGATCCGAGCGCGTCGAAGAGACGCTGCTCGTCATAAAGAAAACGATTCTTCGCCCGAAAAAAAAGGAGACGTCTTCGTTCGAGTTCCGCCCATGCGTGCGCGGCGATCTCGTCCGGCGAAACGGTCTCGGTTCCGGTCACCTTCACGCGTTGGACCGCAAAGAATGGCGATGCGAAGACGGCTGCGACCATGCAGACGGCCGCGAGCCCGATTCCCGTCGCGAGGACGATCATCTTCCAGTCCCGCTTTTCCTCGCGTCGGAAGTACGGATTGGAAAAGCGCTTGGCGTCGTTTCGCCTCTTCTGCGGCAATCGAAATTCGTTCCGCGATCGCATACGGAAAAATTATAGCATGATTCGCGGAAGAAGCGGGTTTATGCGGGTGAGCACCTCGTAGCTGATCGTTCCGGCATGCGCGGCCATCTCCTCGGCCGTGACCACGAAACGCCCGGAACGTCCGAGGACCACGACCTCCTGCTCCGGATCAGCGTTCGGAACCTGCGACACGTCCACCATGACCATGTTCATGCAGACGCGGCCGAGCACCTTGCATCGGATTCCGCTCACGAGCACCTCCGCGACGGAGGAAAGGCCGCGGTCGAACCCGTCCCAATAGCCGATCGGAAGCACGGCAACACGGCTGTGCTTGCGCAGCACCTCGGTCATCCCGTAACTGATGGGCGTTCCCGCGGGAAGCGACTTTACCTGGGCGATTCGGGTCTTCCACGAAAGGACCGGCTCGAGCTCGAGCGGGACGTTATACCGGCGGACGGTCTGCTCAACCACCTCCGACGGCCAGATCCCGTACATGGCGATGCCGACGCGAACGAGCGTTCCGTGCGTGTCGGGATACAGGATCGTCGCGGCGGAATTGGAACAGTGTATCCACTCGGGCTGGTATCCCGCGTTTCGGATCGCGGCGACGACGTCCTGAAACACCGAGAACTGGCGGTTCGCGAACGTCGTGTCGCTCGTGTCCTCGATGTTCGCGAAGTGCGTCGAGACGCCGGCGAGCGCGACGTGCGACGAGGCGCCGACGACCTCGAGGACGTCATATAGGTGGTCGGGCAACAGACCCTGGCGCGCCGTCCCCGTCTCAATTTTGAGATGGATGAACGCGGTCTTGGCGTGTTCGGCCCCGGCGTATTCGAGCCCGACGATCTGCTCCTTGTCGTAGACCGTCAGGTGGATCTCGTTGTTGATCGCGTCGGCGTAACGCTCCTTCAGCGTGTACCCGAGCACGATGATGAGCGCGGACGGGAGCATGGCGCGGAGCGTGAGCGCCTCGTCGACGTTGTCGACGGCGAACGCGTCCACGTTGCAGCGAGCGGCGACGCGGGCGACCTCGACCATTCCGTGGCCGTACGCGTTCGCCTTCAGGACCGCGCAAAATTTGGCCCCGTCGGACAAAAGTCCTTTGAGAGCGACGATATTGTGCGAGAGCGCACGTTCGTCAATTTCGACCCAGGTCTTATAGTTCACAGAATTTGCGGATAAGGTCGGCGTTGGCTTCAAGGAGGTCGAAGGTCAGGGCGTCTTTCGGACTGACCCAGGCGTGATCGAACGCGGCGCGGTCCTCGCGTACGACCTCTCCGTGGGCCAGGTCGCAGCGGAAGCAGTGGAGGACGACGCGGAGAGTGCGTTCGGGAAGCTGCCAGTCGTGCGTGTGCAGGCCGAGAAATGTCTGCGCGTCGACGGTCAGCCCCGTCTCCTCGAACAGCTCGCGCCGCATCGCGTCCGCTGGCTCTTCCCCGCCCTCGATCTTTCCGCCCGGAAATTCCCACTTGCGGTTCCACATGGGATTCTCGTCGCGGCGCTGCAACAGGAGCAGCTTGCCGTCGCGCATGGCGAGGGCGACGGCTATGGGCACGGTCTTGAGCGGTTTGACGCGGACGATCGGTATCTGGATCCCCGTGGATGACATCCATGCCTCGAGACTGTCGCGAAGGGCATCCTGGTCGTGGCCGAGCGCGATTACGTCCGGCTTCAGCGCGTCGAGAATCCGGTACGACCCAAGCTCCTCGTCGCTTAGCGTCGCGTCCGAAACGAGCGGGTGCGCGAGAATGCGGTCGAGGCGGGCCTGCTCGTCGTCCCGCGGTGACTTGTTCTTCAGCGCGGCGACGTGCGCGTCCCGGGCAACGCCGACGACGAGCCTGTCTCCAAGCTTGGCAGCCTCCGAGAGGACGTGCTCGTGGCCCGGATGGAACGCGTCGAACGTCCCGAAGGTCAGGACGGTCCTCATACCGGCTTGAGCGTCGGGAACAGGATGACCTCCTTCAGGTTGTGCGAGTCGGTCAGCGTCGCGGCCAGCCGGTCGATGCCGATGCCGAATCCTGCGGTGGGCGGCATTCCGTGCTTGAGCGCCGTCACGTAGTCATCGTCGCCGAACTGCGCCTCCTCGTCGCCGCCGTCGCGCGCGGCCTGCTGCTCGCGGAACCGTTCCTCCTGGTCGAGCGGATCGTTCAGCTCGGAAAACGCCTTCACGTTCTCGACGCCTCCGCCGTACACCAGCTGGAACATCTCGACGTACCGCGGATCGCTCGCCTTGCGCTTGGCCAGCGGCGATATTTCGACGGGATAGTCGATGAGATACGTCGGCTGGACGATGTTCGGGCGGACGTAGTTCTTGTAGATGTTGTCGACGATGGTCGCGTGTCCGTCGGTCTTTTCTACGGGAACGCCCATCTTCGTCGCCTGCTTCGCGATGGCGTCACGGTCGGGATAGTCCTCGATGTCGATTTTCGCGTGCGCCAAGATCGCGTCTCGGAAGGTGATGCGCGGCCAGGCGTCGGCGAAGTTGAGAAGGTTTCCCTTGAACGGGACGGCCGCCGGGTCGAGCCCGCACGCGACGATGACCTCGCGGAGCATCTCCTCGAGGAACGTCATCAGCCGCTCGTAGTCCATGTACGCGATATATCCCTCGACCTGCGTGAACTCGGGGTTGTGCGAGTGGTCGATTCCCTCGTTGCGGAAACAGCGCGCGACCTCGTAGACGCGCTCGAATCCGCCGACGACGCAGCGCTTGAGGTACAGCTCCGGCGCGACGCGAAGATACATGTCGGCGCCGAGGGCGTTGTGGTGGGTCTTGAACGGCTTGGCGCTTGCTCCGCCCGGGATGATTTGGAGGACCGGCGTGTCGACCTCGAGGCAGCCGTGTCGGTCGAGGTACGAACGGATCGTCGTGACGATCCGCGCCCGGGTTTTAAAAATCGCGCGAACCTGTTCGTTCGCGATGAGGTCGAGGTAACGCTGTCGGTAACGGATCTCTGTGTCGGAAAGCCCGTGCCATTTTTCTGGCATCGGCAAAAGCGTCTTCGTGATGATCCGGTACGACCGGACGTCGAGCGTCTGCTGGCCCGTCTTCGTGACGAACGCGGTCCCCTTCGCCTCGACGAAATCGCCCATGTCTGCCGTGTCGTGGAAGAACGCGTACGTTTCCTCGCCAACGTGGTCGCGGCGGATGGCGATCTGGATCGTACCGGAGCCGTCCTCGAGCTGCGCGAAGGTGAGCCCGCCGTGCTTGCGGATCGTGCGCATGCGTCCGGCCATCGTCGCGACCGTGCCGGAAGCAAGAAGGTCGTCAAAATGCTGACCGAACTTGGCCACCGTGTGCGTTCGCTCCACCCGGGCCGGATACGGGTCGTTTCCTGCTAGTTTTAACCGTTCCAGGCGCAGGCGGCGGACGGATTCTTCCTCGATCATAGGAAATGGTTACGAACCAACAAATTGGCTACTTAACTACAAAAATAGGGGGTTCGTACCCCCGTATCTTATGAGATTTCCGTGATTTTGTAAACCATCGTCCCGGCGGGAGTCTCCACGGAGATGTTCTCGCCGACCTTGCCTCCGATGAACGCCATGCCGATGGGCGACTCGTTGCTGATCTTGCCCTCGAACGGCTTGGCCTCGTTCGACCCGACGATCTGGAACGCGCGCGACGTTCCGGTCGTCTCGGCCTTGAACGCGGTGCCGAGCCCGATCGTATCGCCGCCCGATTGCCGTTCGACCACGACCGAATCCTTGATCATGCCGTCGAGCTCGGAGATGCGGACCTCGTTCGATCCCTGTCGCTCCTTCGCGTCCTGATATTCGAAATTCTCTGAGAGGTCGCCCAGCTCCTTCGCGTCCGAGATACACTGCGCGATTTCCTTGCGCGTGACGGTTCGGCGCGTTTCCGATTCCGCGATCAGTTTTTGCAGCCCTTCGGCTGAAATATACGTTGGCATAGCAAAGGGTATCCTATCGTTTTTTAGGCGCAACGTCAAGCGAGGCGGCGAGCCACGTCGAGATGGGAACGGTGAGCACGAGCGCGACGGTTCCGGCGAGCGTGCGGACGACTTCTTCCGCGACGGCCTCCGTGTTCAGGAAGTCGCCGATCGAGAGCGAGCGCGTCGACCAGAACAGGAGGAACATCGGAAGGGCCGCTCCGGCATAGGCGAGCACGAGCGTGTTTGCGATGGAGGCGATGTGGTGGCGGCCGACGCGCATGGCGCGTAGGAACAGCTCGCGCTTGGTCAGCGACGGATTCGCCTCGCGCAGCTCGGAGACGATCTCGCTCTGCGCGATCGCGACGTCGTCGAGCGCGCCCGTCGCGCCGAGGATGATTCCGGCGAGCAGGATGCCGGACGTATTGATCGTCGCCGGAAGATGCTCGAGGTATAGCAGCGATCCCTCCTCGGAGGTGAGTCCGGACAGGGCGGCAAGATCGACGAACCATTTGCCGAACAGCCAGGCGAGCAGAAGTCCCGCGACCGTCGAGCCGAACGCGGCCGCGGTCTGCCGTTTCCACCCGTGCGTCAGGTGCATGTTGACCGCGAGAATGACCAGCGACGCGGCGATCGTGACGAGGACGGCGTCCTTTCCGGCGAGGATGGAAGGGACGATAAAGCCGAACAGCAGCGCGACCGTCACCGCGAGCCCGATGAGCGCCATGACGCCGCGTAGCAACCCGACGACGACGATGGCGAGCGCGAAGACGACGGCGATAACCCAAAGTCCGCCCGTGCGGACGACGTCGTTGAAGTAGACGGCCTGCGTCCCGTCGGGACTCACGAGACGCTCCAGCGCGACGCGATCGCCGACTCCGAGGTCGTAGTGCAGCCCGTTGCCAAGCGAGTCGATCGTGTCGATGCGATACGTCGCGCCGTCATCGCCTTCGGCCGTAAACGAGGCCTGGGGTCGACCTTGGTCGTCGGCGTACGTCCTTTCGACGCTTTCAACGACCGCGCGAAATGGTGCGTTGTCGTTCGTGATCTCCTCCGCGCGGGCAATGACCGGCGCAAGGCAGACGGAAATAAACGCGAACGCAAGAAAAAGACGTTTCATATATTTTGCACTTTTACCTTTGCATTTTCCATTCTACTCCCCCGCCTGGCGATTCGCGAACCACCACTCGAAGATGTCCCTCGCGATCGGGACGGCGACTTCCGATCCCTGCCCGCCATTCTCGACGAGGACGACGACGGAGAGCGTCGGGTCGTCGTACGGGCCGAACCCTTCGAACCAGGCGTGCGTGGGCTTGTCGCCGCTCGCCTGTGCCGTTCCGGTCTTTCCCGCGACGGGAAGGGCGAGCGAGTTTAGGAACCGCGCGCTGCCGTACGTGACGGCGCCGCGCATTCCTTCGCGAACGATCTGGACGGCACCCGCGTCCAGCGCGACGTCGACCGGTTCCGGCGCGACGGGCGCCTCTCCGATCTTTTCGACGAGATGCGGAACGAAGCGCCTTCCTCCGTTCGCGATCGCCGCGTTCGCGACCGCGACCTGGAGCGGCGTCGCGAGCATGTCGCCCTGGCCGATCGCGAGGTGATACGTGTCGCCCACGTACCAGCGCTCGCCCTTCGCCTCCAGCTTCCACTCCTTGCTTGGCAGGAATCCGTCCGACTCCGCCGGCAACGCGATTCCCGTCTTCGATCCGAAGCCGAACAGCGCGGCGTGCTTCGTGATGCGCTCGACGCCAAGGCCCGTCTGCTCGGCGAATCCTCCACCGACCACGTAGAAGTACGTGTTCACCGACCAGGCGAGCGCCTTTCGCACGTCGGTAATTCCGTGCCCGCCCGCCTTCCAGTCCGGAAAGTACCACTCGCCGACGCGCACGCCGCCGGTCGAGACGAACGACGTGTGCGCGCCGACGAGGCCTTCGACGAGCGCGGCGTAGGCGACGAATGGCTTTAGCGTCGAACCTGGCGGATATTCTCCGGATACGGCGCGAGAATAGAGCGGCAGATCCTTGTCCTCGATCAGGCGCTTGTACGTTTCCGGATCGATCCCGTTCGAGAACGCGTTTCCGTCGAACGTCGGCAGGCTCACGATCGCTCTTACCGCGCCGGACCTAGGGTCGATCGCGACGACGGCGCCCTTCGTTAGATTCAATTTCTGAAGGACCTCGGAGATCCGCGTCTCGACGAATTTTTGCAACGGGAGGTCGATCGTAAGCGTGAGGTTCTGACCGGCGACCGGATCGGTCTTTCCGTCCACGGACAATTCCCTGCCCCGCGCGTTTACCTCGACGGACAGCGTCCCCGTGGTTCCGCGCAGCGCGGCTTCCTGCGTTCGCTCCAGACCGGATTTCCCGATCTCGTCGACCGCGCGATAGCCTTCCCTCGCCTCGAACTCCTCCGCGCTGATTTTTCCGACGTATCCGAGCACGTGCGACAGGGTCATTGCGCTCGTCGGGTAGGCGCGGACCGTGGATGTGTCGAGGGCGAATCCAGGGACGCTCGCTTCCTCGATGGCAAGGCGCATCGCCGCCTCGTACGGAATTCCCTTGCTGACGGGAAACGCGTCGTACGGGCTCTTTCGTGCCTCCGCCAGCAGAAGGTCGATCTCCGCCCGTGGAATCCCAACCAGGTCGGCGGCGCGTACGATCGTCGAATCCTGTACCGCCGCATCCTTCGGAAGGTTCGCGTACGTCAGGGAGAACACGAACGCCGGGACGTTCTGGACAAGCGGCGTCCCGAACCGGTCATAGACGATGCCGCGCGGAGGGACAACGGTGTACGATCGCACGCGGTTGGATTCGGCGAGGGATGCGTAATGCTCGCCGCGGACGATCTGAAGCTGCGCGGCACGACCGACGAGGAGCGCGACGGCCATGGCGAACCCGGAGGCTCCGACCCAGAACCTCCGCGCGGGAATGGTTGAGCCAAGAAACCGCCGTTCCTCGCTGGCGGCGCCAAAATCTCCGCCAAAACCCTCGTCGAGCGCGGTGAGAGACCGGGACGATCGCACGTTTCCGAGGCTGGCCTGCTGAATGAAGAATGGGTTTCCCATACGATCAGAGAGTCTCTCGGTCACGGGAGATCATGAACGTCGTCCGCAGGAACGAGCGAATCCGGCCGGCGAACGCGAAGCAAAGCGAAAGCATGACCGGAAGGAGGATCATGTTCCAGAGAAACGTCTCGCCGAACGCGGCCCAGGATACGCGCTCCGGCCGCTGAAGCGATACGGCCCAGAGGACGATTGCCCTGGTGATGCCGAGCGCGGCGACGGACGAGGCGCCGCACGCGAGAAGGCCGTACCAGGAACGGTTTGAAAAGACCCGTCCGGCGGTGAGCGTCGCGACGATGGCCGCGGCGGCGTAGGAAATCGTCTCGAACGGAAACGATGGGATCGCCAGCAGGTCGAGAAAGATTCCGAAGCCGGCAATCCAGAGCGCGCCGGAACGTTCCTGGACCTGCTGCCGAAGGTAGACGCCGCACGCGACGACGAGCGGGGCGTATGCCAGGAGTCCGGGAAGCGACGCGAAGAAGCTCGTCTGGACGACCGCGAGCAGGAGAAAGACGATCGTGAGAACGAACGCCTTCGTCATAGCGATTCCGGCAGAAGGATGGAAACGACGGCGAGGCGACGCGCGTCGCCGAGCGGCTCGAGAATCGCGGACTGGAACGGCGAGGTCGCGTCCTTCGTGACCGAGTTGACGATTCCGACGATGAGTCCGTCCGGAACGTTCGCTTCGAGGCCCGATGTCACCACGATGTCGTTCGTCTCGATGCGCTCGTCCTGCGGGATGTATCGAAGCGCCAGGAGCGTCCCGGAGATTCCGTTCGCGACGCCGATGGTGCGCGTGCCGTTCAGGAGCGTCACGGCGGTGGCCGAGTCGCGGTCGGAGATGACGCGGACGGTCGCCGACCCCGGGGACGCGGAGACGACCTTTCCGACGAGGATCCCGTCGCCCGATATTGCCGGCAGTCCGACGGAAACGCCATCGTCGGTTCCGCGGTCGATGACGAACGCCGACGCCGCCGGGCCGATCGACCGGCTGATAATCGCGGCCGTGACGGTCATGTCCTTGCGACGGCTCAGGAATCCGATCTGCGATCGCAACTCCTGGTTTTCGAATCGGAGTCGCTCCAGTTCGACCCGGTCGACGACGGCCTGGTCGCGCTCTTCCTCCAGCCGCGCGACCCGTTCCGGCGAAACCGTCGCGGCGTCGAAGATGCCGACGGTGCGGTTTCCGATCCAAGTTCCCGACGCGACCAGCGGGCGCTGGACGAAGGCGAGCACGCGGGAAAGCGGGCCGCGAAAGAAGATCGCAAGAAAGACGATCGTCGCGATCGTCGCGGCCGGCCCGACCATGCGGCGTGCTTCGCGGCGCATGGGCTAGATGATGCTTCCGTGGCTGGCCGACGGAAGGGCGAGATCTTTCAAAAGCGCGTCGTTCTCAAGCAGGGCGCCGGCCCCGCGAACCGCGCAGGTAAGCGGATCCTCGGCGACGCGGACGGGAATCTCGGCCTGGCGCGAAATGAGCTGCTCGATGCCGCGCAGCATGGACCCGCCTCCGGTGAGAATGATTCCCCGCTCATAGATGTCCGCGACCAGTTCCGGCGGGGTCACCTCGAGCGTGGCCTTGATGTTTTGCACGATCGTCGCGACCGATCGGGAAATAGCCTCGCGGATCTGCGCGTCCGTCACGATGATCTCCTTCGGAAGGCCCGACAGCAGGTCGCGGCCGCGCATCTCCATGGTGAGCGGATCGGCCTGCTCGATGACGGACCCTATGCGAATCTTTACCGCCTCGGCAACGCGCTCGCCGAGCAGAAGGTTGAAGGAGTCTCGGGCGTACTGCACGATGTTCTTGTTCAGCTCGTCACCGGCGATGGAAAGAGACTTCCACGTGACAACCCCGCCGAGCGACAGCACGGCGATCTCGGTCGTCCCGCCGCCAATGTCCACGATCATCATCCCGACGGAGTCCGAGATCGGCAGCCTCGCTCCGATGGCAGAAAGCATTGGCGTCTCCACGAGAAACACCTCGCGCGCGCCGGCCGACAGCGCCGCGTCCTCGATGGCCTTGCGCTCGACTTCCGTCGTTTCAAGCGGCACGCCGATGACGATGCGCGGGCGCGGGATAATCGTGAACGATTCCCTGTGCACGCGGTCGATGAAGTACTTGAGCATCTTCTCCGCGATCTCGAAGTCTGAGATGACGCCCTTGTGCAGCGGACGCGTGGTCATGATGTGCGGCGGCGTCTTGCCGACCATGTCGCGCGCGTCGGAGCCGACGGCGAGAATCTGGTCGGTTCGCGTGTTGACCGCGACGACCGACGGCTCGTTGACCATGATCCCCTTCTCACGGACGAACACGCGCGTGTTGGCGGTCCCCAGATCAATTCCAAGGTCCTTGGAGAATTTTCCGAGCAGTTTGTTGAACATAAAAACAAGGCGTTTAGCCCCGTTACCTTACTTGGTCGCGGCGCGTTTCGCAAGGACGGTCTGGCTAACCTCTGGGATGTCGCGCACTGAGGAACACGAGCTCGACCACGGCCAGGAGAAGGATCAGGATCGTCGCGGTCCACCATCGGAAGTAGCCCTGCGACGAGAGGACGAGCGAAACGTCGACGAGGGTCGTGAATAGGAGCGCCTGTCGGAACGCCTTGGACACGTGGCGTGAGACGACTTCGTTTCCGTTCGTGATCGTCCGAAGCCCAGCGCCGCAGATCGTAAGGGTCCCGATGAGCGCGAGCGAAAGCGTCGCGTAAAAAAAGACGAACCCAATAAGGCCCGATCGCGTCGGGTCGATGGACCAGACCACCGCGCCGAACGCGAACCACGCGGCGCCGGAGGTAGCCAACATGAGGGTGAGGAACTGCCGAAATGTCATACCGCGACATTATACCGCAATCCTCGTTCTGATTCTATCCACCTGCGCGCCTGGCAGCGCCCTCTTGATAGAGACGAGAATCGCCTCCTCCCGATCATGCAGAAACGAAGCCGCTCCCGCGTTGCGACAGGTTACCGCGACGGTCCCCTCGCGCACCGACGCCGCCGTCGCGTCCCCGCCCCGCCCAGCCGGAAGCAACGCCGCAATCGCGGCGTTGGCTTCCTCGATAATCCGCGCGGCGGTCACCTGCTTCGTGATCCGGTGCCGCGCCAGCATGTTTGTGAGCAGGCCTTTGAGGGATTCCATGGCGTTCTATCTTGTCGCGAAATCACAGATGTCCTTGAAGTCGCAGAAACGACAGTTGAATCCGGAATTCGGCGGGAACTTGCTTTTTTTGATCTTGTCCACGCTGTCGAGAATCTTTTCCTGAAGGTCGAGCAGGTCGTCGGGTTCGCCAAGGAACGAGACGCGCGTGTTGTCCTGGAGATAATGGTAGGTGAGCTTAACCGGGTTGAGGCCCAGGATGTCGCGCGCGGCAATCTGGTAGAGGTAAAGCTGTTCCTTGTCCGCCTTCTCGATTTTTTCGGCGAGCTTCGGGGTTCCGGTCTTATAGTCGATGATCTCGATGCCGCCCTCGACGGTATCGATGCGGTCGATGCGGCCCTTCATGATCGTGGTGCCGAACTTGATCGTGAAATCCTGTTCGAGATAGGCCGGCGCGGGCGGATATTCCCCGAGGGACGCATGGAACGCCGTCAGCTGCTCGACGCCATGCCGGCGGAAATCCTCGCGCTCCGCGTCGTCCTTGTACCAGTCGTCCTGCCAGTTCTCCGCGAAGAGGGCCAGGAGATCGTCGACGGGCAGATCCGGCGTCTCCTGCCATCCGAGAAGAAACTGATGGAGCGCCTCGTGCATCGTCTTTCCGAAGGACGTCGAAGACCTTCCAAAGATAGGAATCTTAAGAATATGGGCGAATTTATACTGAAGCGGGCATTTGTTAAACGCGGCAAGATTGGTAAAGGAGAACTGCTTTGGCAGGTGAACGACCGGTTCCTCGGCCGAGGTCTGCGGGACGGCCGGGTCGTCGGCGAACGGGTCGGACTTTGCCGCGGCGCGACCGGCGGGCTTTTCGAATCCGAGCTCGGTGAGGAACCGGGAAAGCTTGCGCGTGCGCGTGCCGCCGTAGTCGTCGGCGGACGTGAGGAAGAGCTGTTCCTTCGCGCGGGTGATCGCGACGTAGAAAAGGCGTCGCTCTTCCTCGAGGTGCGCGAGCTTGTCGTCCTCCGCGGCGACTCCGTCGGTTTTTTTACCTTTCGATTCTCCGATCCCTTCCGGCAATCCGATCGCATCGGCCCGCGAGACGGACGGAAAGCGCTGATCGACCATCGAGACGACGAAGACGAACCGAAACTCGAGTCCCTTCGACGCGTGGACGGTCATGACGCGCACCATGTCCGGCCCGCCGTCGGTATCGAACGAGAGCGAGCCTTCCTCGCCCGCGTCGAGCTCCTGCTGATACTCGTCGAGGAAGTTGCGAAGGATCGGCTGGGTGTGCGACACCTCGAACCGCTTGAGGCGCTCGTAGAACTGGTTGAGATAGCGGAAATTATCAACCTTGTCCTGCTCGGGAAGGCCGTTCAGGAACGCGACGAATCCGGCGTCTCGGACGATCTTGACGAACAGCTCCGACACTTTGCCGTGGGCCGCGATCCGGCGGAAGGCTTCCAGCTCGACGACGAGCTTTCGGACCGTCTCGACGGTTTGAGCGCTTACCGTGCTCACCTCCGAAATCATCGTGCTCGCGCCGAACAGGGACTTCCCTTTCTGCTTGGCGAACTGCGAGAGTTCCACGATCGCGAGATGAGAAAGCTCGCGCATGGGATGCGCGAGGACGCGATAGAACGACGGGCTGTCGTGCGGGATCGCGATGGCGCGGAGGTACGCCACGAGGTCGAGGACGACGGGCTTCGCGTAGAGCCCTCGAAGGGCCATGAACTGGTACGGGATCCCCTGGCGTTCCATCGTGGACAGGAACGGGACGGCCGCGGCGTTGGAACGCGTCAGAATAGCCACGTCGCTCCAGCGCATATCCGGATGCGCTGCGCGGAGGTCAAGGATCTTCTGGGCCACGGCCTCGGTCTCCTCGTCGATCGTCGGCACGTGCATGTGTTCCACCGTTCCCTCGCCCTTCCGATTGGACACGAGCCTCTTGTCGAGATTTCCAATCGCCTCCAGGCGGTGCGGGTTGTTTGCCTGGATGAACGCGTGCGCGCGGTCGAGGATCTTTTGGACGGAACGGTAGTTTTGCGTCAGCACGATTTTGGTGGCGTCGGGATAATCCGTCTGAAACTGAAGGATATTCTCAATCGTCGCGCCCCTCCACGAATAGACGGCCTGGTCGTCGTCGCCGACGATCGTAACGTTGTTCCTCGGAGCCGCGATGAGCTGAACGATCTCATACTGCGTCAGGTTCGTGTCCTGAAACTCGTCGACGAGGACATAGAGATAGCGCCGGCGAAGGGCCTCGAGGACGCGCGGACGTTCCCGCAAAAGCTTGAGGGTGTACATCAGAAGGTCTCCGAAATCGAGGGTATCGTTTTCAAGAAGGATGGCCTGGTACGTGCCGTAGCCCTTTGCAAGCTCGGTCAGCCGCGAGACGTCCGAGACGGCTTCCGCGTCCGAGTCGTCGAGACGCTCGCGGCGGGCGTCGGCATGCGCCAGATACGTCAACGGATCGATCGCCGCGTCCTTTGCGCGGGAGAAGTGGGTCAGAAGACCGCGCAGATACTTGGTCGGATTCCCGAGCGGTCGGTAATAGTCGAGCTCGAACTTTTCCAGATTGCGCAGCGCCAGGAGCCAAGCGTCCAGCTCCGACGACACGTGAAAATCGCTCGCCAGGCCGATCTCGACCCCATACTCGCGCAGCAGCTTCTCGCAGAACGCGTGGAACGTCGAGATCGATAATTCCAAATAGCCGTTCGGCAGCAGACAGTCCACCCGCTCCTCCATCTCCCCCGCCGCCTTGTCCGTAAACGTCAGCGCCAAAATATTCTGCGGCTTCGCCAACCCCTGCTCGATCAGGTAGGCGATCCGCTTCGTAACCACGGTGGTCTTCCCCGTTCCCGCGCCCGCGACGATCATCAGAGGCCCGTCGCGATGGGTCACGGCGGCGGCTTGCTCCGGGTTGAGGTTTTTGAGGAGGTCGGACATAGTGGGCGCATTATAGCACGGAGGAAAAACGACCTCCGCCACTGAATGGCAGAGGTCGTCAATGTCCATGGTTGATTCCTAACGCTTCCGTTTCTTCATCGCCACCTTGTGCCGCGCCAGCTCCCTCTCCAGCATCGCGGCCGCGTGGGCGAACGAGACGTCGTCGACGTGCTTCTCGAGCATCAGCTTCTGGGCGTGTTCCTTGGCAGTCTCGATCTTGGCGAGCTCGAGCTCCTCGACGCGCTCGGCGGTATCGGCGAGGATCACGACGTGAGATCCCGCATTCACCTGAAGGAATCCCGTGGAGGCCGCGAGGAGGATTTCCTCGCCGTTCTTCATGAACCGCATCTCGCCGGCGCGAAGATTCGACACGAGCGGGACGTGGCCCGGAAGCACGGTGATCTCGCCAGAGTCCGTCATGGCGGTGACCGAATCGATCGCCGCGTCCTCGTAGACGACGCGTTCTGGCGTGACAATTTTTAGTGAGATTTTCATAGTAGTTGGCGAATGGGGGCGGAGAGACAGGACTCCTGTCGCCCGGAGCGAGGCATCAGCCGTAACAGCGAGGACGAGAGGATGTCACGCAGCTGGGGCCCCATTCGCTCGCTTACGCGACGACCTCGTCAATTCCTCCCTTCATGTAAAACGCCTGCTCCGGCTTGTCGTCGTGCTTGCCCTCGAGGATTTCCTTGAAGCCGCGGACGGTGTCGGCGAGCTTCACGTACTTGCCCGGGCTGCCGGTGAACTGCTCGGCGACGGCGAACGGCTGGGAGAGGAACTTCTGCATCTTGCGGGCGCGGGACACCGTGCGCTTGTCATCGTCGGAGAGCTCGTCCATGCCGAGAATGGCGATGATGTCCTGAAGGTCCTTGTAGCGCTGCAAAACGAGCTGGACGCCGCGCGCCACGTCGTAGTGCTCCTTGCCCACGATGAGCGGGTCGAGGATCGTCGAGGTGGAGTCGAGCGGGTCGACCGCCGGGTAGATGCCGAGCTCGGCGAGTCCGCGGGCGAGAACCACCGTCGAGTCGAGGTGGCCGAACGTGGTGGCAGGCGCCGGGTCGGTAAGGTCGTCGGCAGGCACGTACACGGCCTGGATCGAGGTAATCGAGCCCTTCTTCGTGGACGTGATGCGCTCCTGGAGCGCGCCCATTTCCGTGGCGAGATTCGGCTGGTAACCCACGGCGCTCGGGATGCGTCCGAGCAGCGAGGACACCTCGGATCCGGCCTGGGTGAAGCGGAAAATATTGTCGATGAAAAGGAGAACGTCGCGGCCCTCGTCGTCGCGGAAGTACTCGGCAAGGGCGAGGCCTGTGAGGGCGACGCGCGCGCGGGCGCCCGGCGGCTCGTTCATCTGGCCGAACACGAGCGCGGTCTTCTCAAGCACGCCCGATTCCTTCATTTCCATGTACAGGTCGTTTCCCTCGCGCGTGCGCTCGCCGACGCCGGCAAACACCGAGTAGCCGCCGTGCTCCGTGGCGATGTTGTGGATGAGCTCCTGGATGAGCACCGTCTTTCCCACGCCGGCGCCGCCGAAGAGGCCGGTCTTTCCGCCCTTCAAAAACGGGCAGATGAGGTCGATCACCTTGATGCCGGTCTCGAACACTTCGAACTTCGTGGACTGCTCTTCGAAGGCCGGGGCCGCGCGGTGGATCGGATCGCGGCGCTTGCCCTTGACCTGCGGCATGTTGTCGATCGGATCGCCAACCACGCTGAACATGCGGCCGAGCGTTTCCGGACCCACAGGAACGGAGATTGGCGCGCCCGTGTTCTCGACGGCCATTCCGCGGACGAGACCGTCCGTCGACGACATGGCGATGGCGCGAACCATGCCGCCTCCGACGTGCTGGGAAACCTCAAGCGTAAGGACGCTTCCGTCCGGACGCTTCACGGTCAGCGCCGTATAGATGGCCGGAATGTCGTTGCCCTCGAAGCGAACGTCCACGACCGGCCCGATGATCTGTGCGATTTGTGCTTTCATATGTTTGATTACGCTTCAAGCGCGGCCTTGCCGCTCGAGATCTCCGCGATCTCCTGAGTAATGCCGGCCTGTCTGGCCTGGTTGAAGGTGAAGGTAAGCGCGTCGATCATCTCGCCGGCCGAGTCGCTGGCGCTGCGCATGGCCATCATGCGGGCCGAGTGCTCGGAGGCGGCGGATTCGAGGACGGCCTGGTAGACCATCGTCTCGATGAGCCGCGGGAGAATCCTGTCGAGGACGGCTCCGGCCGATGGCTCGAAGGCATACTCGGCGGTCGTCGCGTCGCGAGGCGTCGAAGCCGGCTGGTTCTGACCGGTCTCTGCCTGAAATTTCTCGCTTGCGACGCTGTCGAGCGGGAGCAGGTCGAGCACGACCGGGTTCTGCGTCAGGGCGCTGATGAAGTGGGTGTAGGCGACGATCACCTTCTGGTACGTTCCCTTCCCGTACTCGTCGACGATCATCTTGCCGACCGGCAGGACGTCCTCGAACTTCGGGTTGTTCGTCACGTCGGAGAAACTGGCGAGAATCGTCTTTCCGGCCCGTCGCATCGCGTCGGCGCCGCGCCGTCCGATGCAGACCGTCTCGACCGTCACGTTCGCGCCAAGCGCGTTGATCGTGGCGAACGTCTTGCGCAGCATGTTCGAGTTGAACCCGCCGGCAAGTCCGCGGTCCGAGGTGATGAGGACAAGGAGGACCTTTTCGACCTTCTCGTGCTTCATCAACAAAGGGTGGTGCGACGTATCCGTCACCGCGCCGATGTCGCGCACGGTATCCAAAGCCAGGCGCGCGTACGGCCTGGTTCCCAGGACCGACGCGACGGCCTTGCGCATCTTGCTCCCCGCCACCAGCTCCATCGCCTTGGTGATCTTGCGGGTGTTCTTCACGGACTTGATGCGTCGTTTGATTGCGCGGGTTTGCAGAGCCATAGTGGCGTTATGCGGCGAACTCTTCGATCTTTTTCTTCAGGTCGGCGGCGATCTCGTCGCTCAGCTCCTTCTTTTCGCGCATCGCGTCGAGGACCTTCGATCCGGACGAGCGCATATAGTCGAGGAACTTTTCTTCCCATGCCTGCACCTCCTTCACGTCGACCTTGTCGAGGTAGCCGTTCGTGACCGCATACAGCGAAACGACCTGCTCTTCGAACGGGAGTGGCGAGTACTGCGGCTGCTTGAGAATCTCGGTGAGGCGGCGGCCGCGCTCGATCTGGGATCGGGTACGCTCGTCCATGTCGTTGGCGAACTGGGCGAAGGCTTCCAACTCGCGGAACTGCGCGAGGTCGAGGCGCAACTTCCCGGCGACCTTCTTCATGGCCTTGGTCTGGGCGGAGGATCCCACGCGGGACACGGAGAGTCCGACGTTCAACGCCGGACGAATGCCTCGGTAGAACAAATCGGTTTCAAGATAAATCTGACCGTCCGTGATCGAGATCACGTTGGTCGGGATGTACGCGGACACGTCGCCGGCCTGCGTCTCGATGATCGGCAGCGCCGTCAGCGATCCGCCGCCGTTCTTCTCGTCGACGCGGGCCGCGCGCTCGAGCAAGCGGGAGTGCGCGTAGAAAATGTCTCCCGGGTACGCCTCGCGGCCCGGCGGGCGGCGG
>CALRGA010000014.1 GCA_943357025.1 Candidatus Uhrbacteria bacterium RIFOXYB12_FULL_58_10
CGAGAAGCTGGAGGCGTCCGTTGAGTCCGGCGGCGTTGGGATGTCGGGTCCCGCGCTCGTGGCCGTGATGGAGATGGTGGAGAGCATGGACGCGATGCACCATCTGGCGCTTGGGGCCAAGACGGATTATCTCAAGGAAAAGATCGCGACGGAGAAGGCCGCGAAGGCGGAGAGCGTCGAGGCTGCGAAGGCTCAGGACGCGCAGGTGATGTCGCAGCGGTACGCGGAGATTACGGGCAAGGCTCCCGACGCGCACGTCGAGCCGTCGACGACGGCTCGTACGTCCGTCGCGATCCCGGCGGCGGCGGCGACCGAGCAGAGGATGCAGAACATTGACACGTCGAAGGTACGGGCGGCCATCGAGGCGACGAAGCCCGTCGGTCCCGTCGTTACTCCCGTTATGAGCGCGGCGACGATTTCCACGACCACGGCCGGACGCCCCATCGTCGAGGACATCCGGTTCGAGCGCAAGCTGGCCGGGCCCGTCGAGGAGCTGCGCATGCTCACGCTGTCGGATTTCCGACGGCTCTCTTCCGACCCCAAGCAGGCCATTCTCCGCATCCGCGACAAGGTGGAGCTCGCGGCCCAGGAAGGGTACGAGCACCGCATCGCGGCCATCAAGGCCTGGCGCGAATCGCCGCTGTCGCAATTATATGTTTCCGTATCGCGCGAAGCGCTCATGGGAGGGAAGAGCATCGTGGACGTGCTGACGATCAAACGATCGACCGGTGAGGATACTCTGCGGGAGGATGAGCTTCACGCGGTGGTGGAATTAAACGGGGTGCTGAGATTCTGATATACTGGGGTGAAGAATGACTTGGGGATACGAAGCAACGAATCCGCTACTTAACTACGTAACAACGCATCGCTACAGATTTTACAAATTCGGGTTTACGTTGCCATTCGCAGTTACGTAGTTAAGTAGCGGATTCGTTGCTTCGTAGCCAGCTTCCTCCCTATGGAACAGTTCGTCGTCCCCCAGTTCATCGACAACGAGGACAAGATCATGGGGCCGCTTACCGGCCGCCAGTTCATCACCACACTCGTGATGTTCATGACGCTCGCGGTGATGTGGAAGCTCATGTCCATCGTCTGGTTTGCGCTGATCGGCGTCCCGTTCTTCGCGTTTATGGTCATCCTCGCCTTCGCGAAGGTGAACGGCCAGCCTTTTCACCTGTTCCTCCTCAACCTCACGCAGACCCTCCGAAAGCCCCGTCTCCGCGTCTGGGACAAGCGTCTGACCGACGCCGAGCTCCGAGCCCACATCGGCAAGGAGATCCCGCCGCCCCCGCCGCCGAGGGGAAGGAAAGCGTTCGCGAACGCGAGTCGGTTGCAGGAGCTGACGCTGGTGGTGAATACGGGGGGTGTGTACAAGCCGGAGGAGTGAAAAGGGGATACTAATCTACAAATCGGCTACAAAACTACGTATCTACTAAATGCTACTAATTTCTACAAATCTCATATCCGTAGCAATCCGTTGATTAGTAGTTAAGTAGCCGATTTGTAGATTAGTATCCACAAGCCTCCCCCCCCCCTTTATGACCTCCCCAACCCCATCTTCCAAGCCAGGCCCCGCCACGCAGCGCTACCTCGACATCGCCGAGATTCGCGACGACATGGTGATTATGAACGACGGGACGGTCCGGTCGGTGCTTCTCGTTTCGAGCATCAACTTCGCGCTGAAGTCGGAGGATGAGCAGGAGGCCATCATCTCGGCGTACGTCACCTTTTTGAACGGGCTCGATTATCCCATCCAGGTGGTCATCCAGAGCCGGCGCATGAACATCGACGCGTACATCGCGGCGCTTGGCGAGCAGCAGAAGAAGACCGAGAACGAGCTGCTGCGCACGCAGATCGTCGATTACACGGCGTTCGTGAGCCAGCTGGTGGAGCTCGGCCACATTATGCAGAAGCGGTTCTACGTGGTGCTCCCGTACGATCCGCTCACGAACAAGAAGCGCGGGTTCTTCCAACGCCTCTCGATGGTCCTTTCGCCCGCCGCGGCAGCGAAGCTCAACGAGAAGCAGCTCGAGGACCGCCGCGAGCAGCTCGGCCGCCGCACGAGCATGGCAAGCGGAAACCTCCTCTCCATGGGCCTCCAGACCGCAAGGCTCGACACCCAGGGCCTCATCGAACTCTACTACGACGCGTACAACCCCGACCTGTTCGAGGCGGAGCGGATGGGGGATATGGCGAATATAAGGACGGAGGAATAGGGAAAGTGGGCTACGAAGCAACGAATCCGCTACCAAACTACGTAACAACGTATCGACACAGATTTCAAAAATCCAACATTTCGTTGCAATTCGTAATTCCGTAGTTTGGTAGCGGATTCGTTGCTTCGTAGCCATTTCCCCCTATGCCCATCTCCATCAAACAACTTTCCCAAACCTCTCCCGTCCCTCCGCCCTCCGCCCCCGCCCCAACCAGGCCTGACGACGTTCGGGTCGCGACCGAGCGGCTGGCGCTTGAGGAGGAGCGGATCTATCGGAAGGGCGTCGTCACGGTGCGCGACATCATCTCGCCGGGATCGTTCGAGGTGAAGCCGACGTTCCTGCGGCTGTCCGGCGTGTATGCCAGGACCATCTTCATCATCACGTACCCCCGGCACATCGGCCTTGGCTGGTCGGCACCGGTCATCAACCTCAACAAGACGCTCGACATCGCGATGTACTTCTACCCGCTGCCGTCGCACGTCGTCTTGAAGCAGCTCCAGAAGCGCGTGGGAATCATGTCGGCCGGCATCTACGCCGACGCCGACAAGGGCACGCCCCGCGACCCGATCAAGGAGACGGCGCTGCGCGACATCGAGAGCCTCCGCGACTCGCTCACCCAGGGGATCGAGCATTTCTTTCAGTTCGCGTTCTACGTCACGCTGTACGCGCCAAGCGAGGCGGAGCTGGAAAAGACGACACAGGAGGTCGAGTCCATCTTTGGCGCGAAGCTCATCTACACGAAGACCGGGTTCTACCAGACCGAGCAGGGGTTCAACTCCACGCTGCCGCTTGGCAACGACGAGCTGCAGATCACCTACAACATGAACACGTCGCCCATCGCGGCGTCGTTCCCGTTCATCTCGAGCGACCTCACGAGCGACGGCGGGATTTTGTACGGCATCAACCGTCATAACAACTCGCTCATCCTGTTCGACCGCTTCAGCCTGCAGAACGCCAACTCGGTGGTATTCGCCACGTCCGGCGCGGGAAAGTCGTACGCGATCAAGCTCGAGATTTTGCGCTCGCTCATGATGGGCGTGGACGTGATCGTCATCGACCCGGAAATGGAATACAAGCAGCTGTCCGACGCGGTGGGCGGGACGTACATCAGCGTGTCGCTGGCGTCGCCGGCCAAGGTGAACCCGTTCGACCTGCCGCGGGCGATCGGCGAGGGAACGCGCGTGGCCGACATCATCACGAGCGCCGTCATTACGCTGAAGGGGCTGCTCCGCATCATGATCGGGAAGCCCATCCTCGCGGGAGGCTCCGTCGGATTCTCGCCGGAGGAGGACTCCATCCTCGACCGCGCGCTCATCGAGGCGTACGCCAAGAACGACATCACTCCCGAGACGACGGACCTTGCCGCGGTCACGGCGCCGGTGCTCACCGATTTCCAGGACGTCCTCGAGGGGATGGAAGGCGCGGAAAACCTCGTCGCGCGTCTCCGGAAGTATACGGAAGGGACGTTCGCGGGCCTCCTCAACCAGCCGACCAACGTGGAGATGAACAACCAGCTGGTGATCTTCTCCGTCCGCGACCTCGAGGACGAGCTGCGCCCCACGGCCATCTACACCATCGTCAACTACATCTGGAACGTGGTCCGCTCGGTCCGCAAGAAGCGCATCCTCGTCATCGACGAGGCGTGGTGGCTCATGCAGTACGAGGACTCGGCCCGGTTTGTATTCGCCCTCGTGAAGCGCTGCCGCAAGTATTATCTCGGGATCACGACCATCACCCAGGACGTGAACGACTTCCTGCGCTCGCAGTACGGCCAGGCGATCGTGAACAACTCGTCGCTCCAGCTGCTCATGAAGCAGAGCCCGAGCGCGGTCGATCTCATCCAGAAGACGTTCAACCTGACCGACGGGGAAAAGTTCCTCCTGCTCGAATCGGGCGTTGGAGAGGGAATATTCTTCGCGGGACAGAAGCACGCGGCGATCAAGATCGTGGCGTCGTACGCGGAAGACCAGATCGTGACTACCAACCCGGAGCAGCTGCTGCGGATGGAAAAGGACAAGAAGGAATTCGAGGCCAAGGTGTCGGCGGAACGGGAGGCGAGCGAGACGGAGACCTCGCAGACCTCACCCCGTCCCTCTCCTTTGGAAGGAGAGGAGGTCTTGGACGAGCCGTCCGAGGCCGAAAAGGCCGCCGCCGCCGCGGCCGCCGCGATGCTCGCGCAGGAATCAGCCGGACAGGCGGAGGCGGAGCGGATTAAATCGTCGATGCAGGGCTAGAATATGATGGACCCACGAACGAGGCGCAACATCCTGATCGTCCTTCTCGTCGCGCTTGCCCTTTTGATTGCCTTCCTGCTCTGGTTTTTTCTGAAGCCCAAGCCGAAGCCGGTCGTGATCACTCCGCCGGTCGTCGTCGAGAAGCCGCTTCCGACCGCGTCGACGAAGAAGCCGACGGTCTCGGAGGAAAAGACGAAGAAGGAGCAGGCCGTCCGCGTCGAGTCCGCCAGCCTGCAGTCGGCATCAAAGACGTTTGCGGAGCGCTACGGGAGCTATTCCACGGAGGCCGACTTCGCGAACCTGACGGACGTGCTGCCGCTCATGACGAAGGCGTATGCCGCCAAGACGGCCGCGTACGTGGAGACCGCGGTGAGCCCGACGGAATACTACGGCGTGACCACGCGCGTCATCACCGTGAAGGTTGACGCGCAGGATGACGCGGCGGGAACGGCCCAGGTGACGCTCACCACCCAGCGCGAGGAGGCAAAGGGCGACGTGCAGAACGTGTCGGTAAAGTACCAGGATCTCGTCCTCTCGTTCGAGATGGAATCCGGATCGTGGAAGGTGGCGAACGCGGTGTGGAAATAAGCCGCGTCCTCGATCTCGTCTTCCCGCGCTTCTGCCTTCGATGCGGCGTCGAGGGAGCCGCATGGTGCGCGTCGTGCGCGATGACCTTCTCGCCGCTTCCGGCCGAGGCGTGCTGCGCGTTCTGCCACGCGCCGGGTTCGTCGACGTGCGCGGACTGTCGGCCCGAAACGTTTCTCGACGGTCTCACGTCGGTCGCGCCGTACGGAAACGCGATCGTCCGCGAGGCGCTCACCAACTGGAAGTATCATGCCGACCCCGAGATGGGGAAGGCGATTGACCTGTGGATAAGGCAGAGCGTCGGAGCAAGAGATTTCCCAGGGACTTTAGTCCCGCGTGACGCGACGATCACGTTTCTCCCGCTCCACGCGTCGCGCCGCCGACACCGCGGGTTCGACCAGGCCGAGGAGGTCGCCAAGTCGCTCGCGTCCATTCTCGGAACGACCCACGCGTCGATCCTCGCGAGGACGACCGCGACGGCATCGCAGGCCCAGCGGTCGGCGACGGAACGCAAGGTCGGCGATCTCGACGGAATATTCGAAACGGTCGGCCCCGTTCCCGATTCGGTCATTCTCTGCGACGACGTCTGCACGAGCGGCGCGACCATCGACGCGGCGGCCGAGGCGCTGAAACGGGCGGGAGCGAAGCGCGTCTGGGGGTTCGTCGTGGCGCAGGGAGGATAGTCGACGGTCCTTGATCTTTGAATGGCATTCCGGTAATCTGACGGCACCCGGAGAGGTACCCAAGAGGCTGAAGGGGCGGGATTGCTAATCCTGTAGGCCGGGTATTCTCGGCGCGGGGGTTCGAATCCCCCCCTCTCCGCCACAAAAAGACAACCCAACTGGGTTGTCTTTTTTATCGGATGGACATCGGCGGTCGAATCGCGTAAAATGAAAGCAGCTCGACCTTTGTCCCGATCTTTTTCTCACGGAGAGATGGCCGAGCGGTTTAAGGCACCGGTCTTGAAAACCGGCGAACTGAAAGGTTCCGTGAGTTCGAATCTCACTCTCTCCGCCACTTGAAATAAAATATGGAGGACGAAACGCAAACCGAGCCGTCGTATCAGCTCGCCGGTCCCGGGCGGCCGCTGGTCGTGTGGGAGATTGACGAGTATCCGCGGCAGACGCGGTCGCGGCGGTGGTATATGATCATGGCCGTTGCCGGCGTGTCGCTTATCGTTTATTCGATCGCGACGGCGAACTTTTTGTTCGCGGTGATCATCCTCATGTCCGGCATCATCACGCTTCTTTCCGATTTCAAGCATCCGGACCGCATCGTCGTCGCCGTCACGAGCACCGGGTTCGTGGTGGGCGAGACGTACTACGATTTCCGCGCGATCCGCGACTTCGCCCTCGTATACGAGCCGCCGGAGGTGAAGATCCTGTACGTCAGCTTCCGCCAGGCATGGAACCCGATGCTCGCCATTCCGCTCGAGGACACCGACCCGAACGCGGTCCGAAAGGAACTTTTGCCGTTCTGCCTGGAAAACCTCGACCGAACGTCCGAAACCTTGACGGAAGTGCTGCGGAGAGTGTATAAACTCTGAGATTTCAATAGGGGATCATCCAGCGCACTCGTAGCTCAGTTGGATAGAGCATCAGCTTGCGGAGCTGAGGGTCGCAGGTTCGAGTCCTGCCGAGTGCACCAAAATCTGACTTTCAGAAAATTGACCGACTTTTTGATTGGCCGCGCGAAGCGCGGCATAAGCATTTCCCCCCGACAAATCCTCTCCGCTCGGCGCGGCAAGGCGCGCCTCGCGGTTGGCCAGACGCAGGTTCGAGCCAAAGATTTCTTTGGCGGCAACCTTTTTGGCAAAAAGGTTACTCTCCCGTGCGATTTTAGGCAGATTCTCTGCCTCTTTTATCCATTCCGCCATAGGTTCGAGCCAGCCAGTCCGCTTTTGTTCAATCCGCGCCATTTGCTCTTCCAGCGACTTTTTTTCAGAAAGTAATTTTGCTTTTTCCACACGATAGATTTCGCGCTCAATGTCTTGTTCCAAATATCCATCGAGAAGTCGCTGGAGCTTGGTTTGTATGGCGCGGATTCTCGTTTCTGATTCTTGAACAAAAGCGGTTGCGGATTGGGCGGTTTCCAATTTCTCTTTTTCCAACATCTTACGCATTTCTTCCGCCCAATCCGGTCTCAAAGAAAATTTTTGGATAAGGGATGATAACTGGCGATCCAGTTCCTCTTGGCGAATACAGGGTTCGGGACACTTGAGTTTTGATTTCTTGGTGCAGTGGTAATAGACATATTCGTGAACATTGCCGTTCTTTTGTTTTTTAACCTTGTATTCGCCAGTTATCATCATTCCACATGAGGCGCAGGAAAGTAGGCTACAAAACGCTTGTGGTTCGTTTTTCTGCTTATGGTGCGGGCGACCACGCTGTTTAAGTATTTCCTGCGCCTTGTCAAAAATTTTCTTTGAGACGACTGGCGGGTGCTTACCCTCGTGGATTTCACCACCATAGCGAAAATGGCCGTAGTAAAACGGATTGGAAAGGATAAAAGTAATTCTGTCTCGGTGGAGTCGCTTGCCGTTTTTGGAATGGACACCGGATTGCGCCAAAAAGTTTGAGATGTCTTCAAGTCGGCTTCCATTCTTTGCGTATAGCTCAAACGCCTTGCGAATGAGTGAGGCGCGTTTTTTGTCCACGATTACTGTTTTTGTTCGCACATCGTTGATATATCCGATTGGGGCGAGACACGGGTACTCTCCGCGCCTCACTTTTTGGCGCAATCCACGCTTCGTATTCTCGGCAAGCGAATCCACATAGTATTTGCTTTGCCCAAAGGCGATATTGAGCATGAACTTTCCTTGCGAGGTATTTTCGCACCAGAACTGCGGAAATTTGAGGTCCGCAAGTCCACCACCGTCCAAAAGATAGATAATCTTTCCTCCGTCAACAGAATTGCGTGCCAATCTGTCCGGATGCCAAGCAAGAATTCCGTTTGCATCGCCGTGTTCGATACGCGAAATCATTTTATTGAAAATGGGGCGACCGATAATCTTGGCAGATTGTTTTTCAATAAACTCCTCGGCGATATGCAAACCTTCTTGCTTGGCAAAGGCGCGCAATTCTGTGATCTGCGCTTCAATCGAAAGCACTTGTTTGTCTTCCACATCGGTGGACTTGCGGGCGTAGAGAAAATATTTGTAGTTATTGTTCATGCTCATAAAATTATTGGGCAAAGCAAATCCGAGACAGAATTAAATCGGACGGGAGGCGAACCTGCGTCTGGCCAACCGCGAGGCGCGCCTTGCCGCGCCGAGCGGAGAGGAGTTGTCGGGGGGAAATGCTTATGACGCGCTTCGCGCGGCCAATCAAAAAGTCGGTCAATTTTCTGAAAGTCAGATTTTGGTGTGTCTTTACAGTTTGGCTAGAACCTATTTTATCCGAAATTCTTAATAACTGACAGGAAGCCGCGCTACGCGCGGCACAAACGATTCTGAACGCTCGTGCGGGCAAAAAGAAATGGGGTTGGGGGGGATGAATTTTTGCCCGCCCTCGCTTTTCCGCCGCCGCCGAATTTCGTATTTCGCTTTGCGAAATGCGCCGCCAAGAATTTCGCTTGATAATCTTCATAAGTTTTGGTAGTATAACAATGGAGGTAATGATCTCGTTTACTACAATACTACCAAAACTTTATTTATATGACAAGTGGAAGAACTATCAGCGAAAATATAAAGAGATTACGCGCTAAACTTGGCTTGACGCAAGATGATTTAGCCAAGAAAGCGGATATTAAATACACAACACTTATGAAGGTTGAGAGTGGCACAGTCAACAAGCCGAGCGTTCAAACTATGGCGAAAATCGCCAAGGCACTTGATGTTTCTATAGAAGATTTGTTAAAATAAATGAGTATTGCAAAAGTATTTGGGGGGGGTATAAACTATAGGTAAGGTTGAAAGAACAATTATTTATTAACTTAATTTTTCTTCTCGAAGTTGGCGAATGCCATATAAGAGAAAGAAAGGAAAAATATGTCTGAAAAATTTGGAAATCGAGTACCGCCCCAAGAAAGACCTCACCACAATCCTTCAAAAAGGGAGGTTCGCAGATACGAAGAAATGCGCAACTGGCCAACTGAAAAAGTATGGCAGGAATATATGAAAGAAGGTAGAGAAAATCCAATTGAGCCATTGCAAATAACCTGGCTCACGCAAAGGCAACTAGGGAGAGAAATACAAGAAGAAACAAAAACTATACTACAGAGAACAAGAGAGGAATTTAGTGGAAATGGCAAACAAGCGAGTGAATCAGAAATGCAGGATGCCGCGGACATAAGACTTGCTGAGAGAATTGAAATGAATGAATTAGGAACCAGAGAGGCTGGAGTTGTAATGAGTGCGCGAGAACACGCCTTGCGTGGGGAGACACAAGATCTTGTCGATTTAGTTACCCGAAATATGTGGCAAAATGGCGGTGGTTGGGAAAAATCCTTTCAGAGACAATGTGGTGCTGGTGATGAGTTAGACCAAAAAAATATGAAAAGCCTTGCACGAGAGTCAACAGTAATGGTTTTTCATCCACATAATCAATGTATACTGGTTGGATTGCCAACAAGACTACGGGATGAAATAAAGCCTGCAGTTATGTCAACACTTCAAGAGTGGGAGCGTGCACAAAAAGAAGAAGAAGAGCGAAACAAATAAAGCATTGCAAAGAAGTTGATGAAAGAAAAAGTGACAAAATTAAATGTCACTTTTTCTTTCTAAATGCTTCGCGGTGCGCCAATTCATTGGCACGGAAATTCAGCGGCGGCGGAAAAGCGAGGGCGGGCAAAAATTCATTCCCCCCAACCCCATTTCTTTTTGCCCGCACGAGCGTTCAGAATCGTTTGTGCCGCGCGTAGCGCGGCTTCCTGTCAGTTATTAAGAATTTCGGATAAAATAGGTTCTAGCCAAACTGTAAAGACACACCACAAAAGGACCGTCGTCAAGACGGTCTTTTTGCGTTAGAGTGTCGGGACATGTCGCTTCATCTTTCCTCATCCGTAACCGCAATCCCCGGCATCGGGACGCTGGCCGCGAAAGATCTCAAGAACCTCGGGATCGTCTCGGTCCGCGACCTGATTCTCTATCTCCCGTATCGCTACGAGGACTATTCGGTCGTCCGTCCGATCTCATCGCTGCGGCATGACGACGCGGTCACGGTCACGGGCACGGTCCGCCAGATCGAGTCGCGGGCGAGCAAGAATCGCAAGGTAACGCTGACCGAGGCGATCGTAGAGAACGAGAGCGGCGAGATCAAGGTCACGTGGTTCAACCAGCCGTACCTCGAGAAGACGCTGCGCGCCGGGTTTCGGATCTCCGTCGCTGGCCGCGTCGACAGTCGGTTCGGCGGCGTGAGGACGATCGTGAGTCCCGTCTGGGAACCGGCGGGGGATCGCGTGCACACCGGGCGGATCGTGCCGGTGTACGGGCTGTCAGGGACGCTTACGATGAGGAGGCTTCGGGCCGCGATCGAGCACGCGCTGTCGGTCGCGGCCGAGCTCGTCGACTTTTTGCCCGCCGAGATCCTCGCCGAGGAATCGTTCCCGGCGCGGGACGTCGCGATCCGCAACGTCCACTTCCCGGAGTCGCGCGCCGAGCTCGACGCGGCCGTTTCGCGCCTCAAGTTCGACGAGCTCCTCATCCACCAGCTGATGTTCGCCCAGGTTCGCAAGGAGCGCGCCGTGCGGCCGGCGACGGCCGTCGAGACGGACACGGGGTTTTTGAAATCGTTCGTCCAGTCCCTCCCGTTCGAGCTGACGACCGCCCAGCGCCGCGCCGCCTGGGAAATCGTCCAGGATTGCGCCAAGGAACGCCCCATGAACCGCCTCCTCGAAGGCGACGTCGGAAGCGGCAAGACCGCCGTCGCCGCCATCGCCATCGCCGGCGTCCTCCGCTCCAACCACTCCGCCGCCTACCTCGCCCCGACCGAGATCCTCGCCTCGCAGCAGCACGCCGCGCTCGGACGTTTTTTCGACGGGCAGTTTTCCGTCGGTTTGCTTACCGCGTCGCAGGCGAAGATCGGCGGGGATTCCGTGACGAGGAAGGAGCTGCTCGCCGCCGTTGCCGATGGTCGCGTCCGATGTCTCGTCGGGACGCACGCGCTGCTGCAGCAGGGGATCGACGTGCCGGACCTCGCGCTCGTCATCGTCGACGAGCAGCATCGCTTCGGCGTGCAGCAGCGCAAAATGCTGCTCGACCGCTTGCCCGCGCCGCACCTGCTGTCGATGACCGCGACCCCGATCCCGCGATCGCTCGCCCTCACGATCTACGGCGACCTCGACCTTTCGATCCTCGATGAGATGCCGAAGGGCCGCCTGCCCGTCGCGACGAAGCTCGTGTTCGACAAGGAACGCGCCGCGATGTGGACGAGGATCGTCGTTGACGTCGCGCTCGGCCGCCAGGCGTTCGTCGTCTGCCCGCTCATCGACCCGTCCGACGCGCTCGGCGCAAAGTCCGTCACCGAGGTGGCGGCGATGCTGAAGCGGACGCTCCCGCGCACCGTCCGTGTCGGGATCCTCCACGGCAAGCTCCCTTCGGACGAGAAGACCGCGATGATCGCCGCGTTTCGCGACCGTTCCGTCGATCTCCTCGTGTCTACGACCGTCGTCGAGGTCGGCGTCGACATCCCGAATGCCACGATCATGGTCATCGTCGGCGCCGAGCGGTTCGGCCTCTCCCAGCTCCACCAGCTCCGCGGCCGCGTGGGACGGTCGGATATTGCCTCGACGTGCTATCTCGCCCCCGATGGATGGAGTCCCGACGCCAAGGAACGCCTCACCGCGATGACGCGAACGACCAACGGCTTCGAGCTCGCCGAGATCGACCTCAAGCTCCGCGGGGCAGGGAACGTCTTCGGCAGCGCCCAGTCCGGCTTCCCCGACTTCAAGCTCGCGACCCCGGCCGACGTTCCCCTCATGAAAAAAACCCGCGACGTCGCGTCGCGGATTCTCGGGGCCGATCCTGAGCTCGACGGCCACCCGCTGCTCAAGGAGTTCGTCTCTGTCTCGCTCGACGAGGTTCATCTCGAATAGGCTAGAGGTCCTTGACGGTCTTGATCGTCTTTGGCGTGCACGCCCTGTCGATCCCCATCCTCTTTGCCTCGGATACGCGTCGTTCGATCTGGACGACCGACCGGACCTCTCCTCCCAGCCCGACTTCTCCCACGAACACGGTCGGAGCCTCCGACATCGTGTTCTTCGCGGCCGACACGATCGCCGCGCACACGGCCAGGTCCGCCGCCGGTTCGCGCAGCTCGAGGCCGCCGATCACGTTCACGTATACGTCCGACTCGCCGAGCTTGAGCCCGGCGTGCTTTGAGAGGATGGCGCAGAGCATCTGGAGCCGATTCTGGTCGAACCCCGAGGCGCGCCGCGTCGGCGTGCCGTAGCTCGCTTTCTCAACGAGCGCCTGGACTTCGACGAGGAAGACGCGCGTTCCCTCGACGGTCGCGGCGATGACCGAGCCCGGGACGTTCCGCCTCTCCTCGAGAAACCGAGCCGATGGGTTCTCGACGGCTTTCATTCCTCCGGCCGTCATCTCGAACACTCCGACCTCGTCCGTCGCCCCGAACCGATTTTTCGCGGCACGCAGAATTCGATACGCGTGCACCGGGTTGCCCTCGAGCGATACGACGACGTCGACCAGATGCTCGAGCGTCTTCGGCCCGGCGATCGACCCGTCCTTCGTCACCTGGCCGATGAGCAGCACCGGAATGTTCGTCCTCTTTGCCAGCTCGAGCAGGAGGGAAGTGGCGTACCGAACCATCGCCGGCGTCCCCGCGGCAGAGTCGAGCTCCGACGACGAAAGGGTCTGCACCGAATCGACGATCGCGAGCACGGGCTTTTCCTTATCGATCGTCGCGATGATCGTCTCGATCGGCAGCGCATCGAGAAAGTTCACGTTCGACGCGTCGAGCCCGAGCCGCGAGAATCGTCCCGCCATCTGCCCCGCGGATTCCTCGCCGGAGATGTACAGCGAGGGGATCGTCCCCGCGATCTGCGCCACCAGCGTCGACTTCCCAATCCCAGGCTCGCCCGACAGCAGCACCAGCGACCCGCGCACGATCCCGCCGCCAAGCACGCGGTCAATTTCCGCGTCGCCCGTCGCGATCCGCCCCGGATCCGTCGCCTTCGCCGCGTCGGCGAGCTTTTCAACCTTGGCAGCCTTCGCGTTCGTCGACCCCTTCGCTCCTACGGCCCTTCGCCCCTCCGAACCCTCCTCACCGACCGTCCCCCACTTCCCGCACTCTGTACACCTCCCGGCCCATTTCGGATATTGCGCGTCGCAGTTTGTGCAGGAGAACATAGAATTATCCGCCTGTGCAGATTCTTGTGTGGGTAAAATGCATGTAATCCGGCGTTCGTCTGTAATTTCCGCCCCAGCTGAAACCGTTTTTGACGAAAGCGTCGATGACTTCCTGGGGCATATCGTACGGTCGCGGCTCGTTACACATTATTTCGCAGCTCATGGTTTTGGTTCCTCCCACACAACTACAGGCCGTGCTCTCGTTGCCATCCGTGCATTTTCTCGGACAATTCGGATTGGTAGACGGATTGACGTCGATCGCGCTTCCCCATGAGTGGGCGGAAACAGCCTTTGGATTATTTTTATTGCACCGCCAATTGAATGTTCCGCCGGCCCAATCGGTCGTAATGTCATAATCGACGCCAGAATTGTCGATAGCGGCGAGCGCAGCCTCGAAGTCATTTTTTATGAGGGAGTGCACACTATAGGTACGCTTCTTGTACTTGACGCTTACAAGCTGTGCCCGTGCCTCCGCTTCCGAGCTGCCAAAATGCGAAAGCATACAATCCTGGAAATCATTCACATCTTTCAAAACTTCCCCGGACGCAGTACACGCGATAGCGTCGGCGCTTGACGGTTCAAAAAAATTTTCGGAGGGGATTTCCTTGATATACTTCAGCTTAAGTCCTTTGAACAGCGTCGTCTCGGGATTCACCGTGTACAAAATAACGTATACGAACATAAGAAGAATGAATCCCTCGATCGCGTCCGTCATCCGTTTTTTTCCGTTCTTTACGTCCCCCGATGAAGCGCCGAGCACATACTGGAGACCGCCAATCATGATCATGACGATGGCAATCGTCAGGGCGAATCCGATCAGATATTTGTAAACTCCGGATATGTATGCGCCAAGAAAATTGATCGACAACCCCTCGCCGCCTTTTTCCAACATCACTGCAACCGGCGATTCAAAGCTCACCCCCGGAATATCCACCTGAAGCTTCGGCACTGCGTACCCGACGGCCGGTTCTGCCGCGATGGCTGCCGTCGAGAAAAGCAAAACGGAGGCAATGGCGAGTGTGAACAGTGCGAGGGTTCTCTTCATAGCTAGTTACATGTCGTAGACATCTTCGGCTTCTCAAAGTGCCAGGGCTCGCTGGCAAGGTTGCAGAACCCCTCGGCCTTCATCGCGGCGAGGACGGCGGCCTGGCATGGGTTTGCGCGGCAGGCGGTTGGGTTTGCAAGGCAGGCGTCCTTCCCAATACATTGCGAAGTGGATCCAAGCTTGGTTCCCCAAATATCAAGCGCGCGGCCGGTCGTATGCGGACAGCTTGCTAGGCTCATGCCGCGCAGAATGCAGGTATCCGCCTCTCCTGGCTTGGGGTTGCATGTCTGCGATCCGGCGCGATTTTGGCAGTTTTCACTAATGAGCCTCAGCTGGGTTTCCAGGGTTCGCAAAGCGGACGTTATGGACATTCCATATCCTTGGGTCTCAAGGGAGGCCGCCGCCGCATCGACCGACGGGATAAGTTCCTCTGAAATCTTGGACTTATTGGCGCCGCTCACGTTTGAGGCGGTGGGCGTCCCAACGTTCCCAGGGGCGGATCCGTTCACAAAATCGTCCTCGAGCTCCTGAATGACAACGTCGACAGTTTTTATCTCGAGACCCCTGAAAAGCGTCGTCTCCGGATTTACCGTATAGAGAACGACGTAGACAAACATCAGCAAGATGAATCCCTCGATGGCGTCCGTCATTCGTATCTTTCCGCTCTTCACGTCCCCCGACGAAGCGCCAAGCACGTATTGCAACCCGCCGACCATAATCATCACGATCGCGATCGTCAGGGCGAATCCGATGAGGTATTTATAAACGCCGGATACGTACGCCCCGAGAAAGTTGACGGACATGGCCTTGCTCCCGTCATCCAGGGTCATGGCAAGGGGCGACTCGAAGTTTACCCCCGGAATGTCGATCTGTAATTTCGGTACCGCATAGCCCACGGCCGGTTCCGCGGCAAGCGCCGCGCTCGGCGACGCGAAAATAACCAATGCGATAACGATCAGGAATGCGCTGAAAGTTCGCTTCATATCATTTGGTCTCCGCGAGCGCCTTCTGGATAACCTTCGACAGCTCCTCGATGCTCAGGGCGCCGGTGTATGACGTCGATCCGATATAAATCGTCGGGGTCGAGAGGATCTTGAGCGCCTGGCCTTCCTCGTATCCCTTTCGGACCACCGCCAGCGTGTCGTGCGCGTCGTAGCATGCCTTGAACGAGTCCGCTTTCAACGCCAGGTCCGTCGCGATCTTCAGGAACTCCTCTTCCGACAGGTACGCCTGTCTGTCGAACAGCTCGTCGTGGTATTCCCAGAACTTGCCCTGGCGCCCGGCGCATCCGGCGGCGATCGAGGCAAGGGTGGCGAGCGGGTGGGCGCTCTCGTTCGGCATGTCCTTCCAGACGAGGCGGACCGTGTCGGGGTAGCTGCGCATGACGGCCTTCAGGTTCTCGGACAGCTCCTTGCACGCCTCGCATTGGAAATCGGAGAACTGCACGAGCGTCACCTCGGCGGCCTTTGCGCCTCGGACGGGATCCGCGAACGTCACGGTCGGCTGGGTGATGGGGGCGAGCGCGGCCGTTTCCGCGGCGGTGGGGGCGGTTTTGATCGGCTGGAGGCGTAAGACGAAGAACGCGAACACGATGGCGGTGGCGATTCCGATGGAGAGGAAGGTGAGCCAGGGACGCGGCATATTATTTCAATCGCATGGTTCGAAGCGTTCCGTCGTCGCGGCCGGTGAAGTAGAGGGTGGCGCCGTCCTCGCTGACGCTCAGGTTTTCCATCGTCGTGTCCTCGCTTGGGACGGCGACGAGGGTGACCCTGCTCGAAGTGGTGTCCAGCTTGTAGACGCTGTCGGGATAGTCGACGTACAGGCCGCGCTGCAGCCCGGCGTTCTCGGGAAGGTTCTGCGGGACGGCGCAGTAGGCGGTCGTAGACGTCGCGAACGTGCACTTGTCGGCCCAGGTGTTTACTCCGAGAGAGTGACGGTTCTCGCCCATCGTGGATGGCGATGCGTCCACGAGCCAGAGAAGCGGCTTGTTGAACGAGTAGTCGCCGGACACGGAATAGAGGAGCTGCTTGCCATTGGGCGTCCAGAGCGAGAGGAACCCGAGCCCCTCCACGGTGAGCCCGCGGAAATTCTCGCCCTTCATGCCGACAGGAAGGATCATCTTGCGGTTGAGCCCCATCGAGTCGGCCGTGTCGGAAAACGCGATCACCTGGTCGTTGGGGGACCAGGAGATGGTCACCTTCGACTCGTTTTCGCCGAGCGCCTGGAACGCCTTCACGTTGCTTCCGTCGTCGTTCGTGGTGACGAGCCAGCGGTTGTTCGGGTCGATTCCCATCGATTTCGCCTCGATCTCATCGGACACCGGGGAGAATTGGAAATCCTCCCAGTGCTTCGGAAGCGTCACCTGGCGCTCCTCCGTGAAGTCGTACACCACGTTCGACCCGTCGGGAAACTCGAGCACGGCCTTGTCGGAATCCTTGTTCCACTCGGCGTTTTCGACGCTCGGGAACTCCTTGTCGGAAAGCAGGACGAGGTTGCCGTCCTTGTCGACCGTATAAAATTTCTTGTCTGCCGGATTGTAAAAATTCATCGTCTTGCCGTCGCCTCCAAGCGTCGGAAACGACACGGCGCCCTGCGTGATGGCCGTGGTGACCGTGCGTCCTCCGTTCGCGACCGTCGCGGCGGGAGGAAGCTTGGTGCCGCTGGTGACCGTCCCCGCCGGCGGGGTGATGACGCGCGGGCCGGCCGTTCCCGAGGAGGGAAGCGAGCCGCTTGCCGTCGTCCCGTCCGGGTTGACCGTTGCGGGCGGAACCGCCGCCTTGAAAAAGACGAAGTACAGCGCCGCGCCGATGCCGAATACCGACGCGATGAACCCGACGACGACGAGAATCCGCTTTGTGCGTTCGGACATAAGGGATGATTACTGGGCGAAAAGATCGGAGAGGAATGCGAATCCGATAAGGGGGGCATTTTGTATGGCGATCGCGATCGCAATGATCGTGAGGGCGACGAGGGCCGCGCCTACGACGGCGATGAAGTAGGCCACGACGCTGACGTACAGAGGGGTCATTGGCAGCGGGATGTCAATGTTCGTCCCGTTCGGGGTGAACGATTTCCACGTCAGCGTCGGAAAAAACGGGATCATGCTCTTCGTGCCGTTCATGGCGTGCTTGAGCTCCAGGCCGAGGATCGTGACGAAGATCAGACGGATCGGCAGGGTGATGAACAGCGCCAGGCCGCACGTACAGATGTCCTTTGCGAGCAACTTCGGCTCGATCGTCATCATCCAGTTGTTGATGCGGCTCACCTGTTCCGTAACTTTCTCCTTGGCGGAGTCAATCGCGCTGCTCGCCTCCGCCATCGACGCCGCAAAGTTCTGTTTCGCGCCCGCCTGCGCCTGTCCTTCCTGGAGCTGCTGCGATCTGGCGGCCGGGTCGGTCGACCCTCCTGCGTCAGGCTGCTGTTCGCCTCCGTCGCCACTCGCTGGCTTCTCCGCGCCTTGCTTCTTCGGTTCGTCCGACGTCTCTCCGCCGCCGGCCTGCCAGGCTCCCGACTCTGGTGACTGTCCCGGCCCCGTCGGGTTATCGCTCGCCGTTGGCGCGTTCAGGCCGAGCGACGGGTTCGGTTGTACGGGATCCTGCTCGGGTCGATCGGCCGCGGCTTGGCTACGTTTAAGCTCCTCGGCTCGGCTTGCCTCGTCGATCGTTTGGTCCGAGTCGTCGATTCCCGGACTGAATTGTCGTCCCGACATGACCATACGCCTTGCATTGTACCTCAACCTGTCCGTTTAGGACACGGACCTTTATCGTCCTCGGCGCTCCCGCGGCCAGCGCGTCGGCGACCTTGTCCTCGATCTCGGCCTGGATCTTGCGGCGGATGTCGCGCGCGCCGAACTTGGGCTCCACCTTCGTGCCGATCACCGTGCCGACCCGCTTGTGGATATCGAGCGAAATCGCGCGCTCGGCGAGGCGTTCCGTGAGCTCGGCGAGCTGCTTGTTGGCAATGGCCACGAGCGCGGCGATGCCGAGTGGCTGGAACACGCTCGTCACGTCGACGCGGTTCAAAAGCTCCGGGCGGAACCGCGTTTCAAGCTCCTTGCGCAGGTCGCCCGCAAACGACGCCTTGCGCTCGGCGTCGTCGATCATGAACCCGATTCCACCGTTCTCGAACCGCTCGAGGCCCACGTTGCTCGTCATTACCACGATCGTGTTGCGGAAGCTCACCTTGCGCCCCGTCGCGTCGGTCAGCTCGCCCTCCTCGAGCACCTGGAGCAGGAGGTTCTGCACGTCGCGGTGCGCCTTCTCCATCTCGTCGAACAGCACGACACTGTACGGCTTTGCCTTCACGCGGTCGGTCAGGTTCGCCCCCTCTCGGTAGCCGACGTATCCGGCCGGCGAGCCGACGAGTTTCGACGACGTGAACCCTTCCGCGTACTCGCTCATGTCGAGGCGGATGATGTTCTTCTCGTCGTGGAAGAACACCTTCGCGATGGTCTTCGCGAGCTCGGTCTTTCCCACGCCGGACGGGCCGAGGAACAGCATGGAGGAAAGCGGGCGGTTCGGCATCGAGAGGCCGGTCTTCGCGCGGCGCAGGGCCGAGGCGACCGTTTTGACCGCCTCGTCCTGGCCGATGACCGCGGCCGTCAATTTTTCGTGGATCGATTCGAGGTCGCGCTGGCCCTCGAACAACAGCTCCTCGACCGGGATGCGCAGCGTGCGCGAAATGACCGCCGCGATGTCGCGGTCGGAGATGACGATCGGCGCGGGGGCCGGGGAATCGTCCGTCGACTTCGCGAGCGCCTCGCGGAGCTTTTCTTCCTCGTCCTTCAGGTCGCTCGCGGTTTGGAACTTCTCCTCCACCACCGCGGCCCGCTTTTCGGCCTGCACCTCGGCGAGGCGGCGCGACAGAAGGCGGCGCTGTTCGGCCGGCGGAGTTTCCTTGCGGTGGACGCGGGATGACGCGGACGCCTCGTCGATGAGGTCGAGCGCCTTGTCCGGCAAGCGCTTGTCGGTGAGGTAGCGGACCGAGAGTTTCACGGCCGCGTCGATGGCGGCGGGGGAGAATCGGACGTTGTGGAACGCCTCGTACTGGCTGGCCACGCCGCGTAGAATCTCGGTGGCGCGCGCCGGGGTGGGCTCGTCGACGACGACGGACTGGAAGCGTCGCTCGAGCGCGGAGTCGGTTTCGATGTGCTTTTTGAACTCGGCCGGGGTCGTGGCGCCGATCATGCGGATGTCGCCGCGCGCCAATGCCGGCTTCAGCATGTTGGCCGCGTCCATGCTTCCTCCCGACGCGCCGGCGCCCACGATCTGGTGGACCTCGTCGACGAATAAAATAATGTTCCCGCATTTCTTGACCTCGTCGACGATCTGCTTCAGCCGCGCCTCGAACTCGCCGCGGTACATCGTGCCCGCGACGACCATCCCGAGGTCGATCCCGATCACGCGCTTGTCGGCGAGCGTCGCGGGCACGTTCCCCTCGAAGATGCGCTTGGCCAGCCCCTCCACGATCGCGGTCTTTCCCACGCCCGGCTCGCCGAGCAGCAGCGGGTTGTTCTTCGTGCGCCGCGCCAGAATTTCCATCACGCGCTCGATCTCGCTTTCGCGCCCGATTACCGGGTCGATGTTCGCCTGGATCTTCTTGCACGTGAGGTCTCGCCCGAAGTAGTCGAGCGCCGGCGTCTTGATTTCCTCGTCGGCTTTCGCCGGAGCCTCGACCTTTTCCGGGATCGTCGCCGTCCGCGAGATGCTCTCGGCCATTTCAGGGAACCTTGTCGCGTGCTTCAGAACGACCGCGACCTGCTCGCGAAGCTTCGCCATGTCGACCCGCTCGCGCAGGAAAAAAGCCTCGATGTCCTTGTCGGAAACCTGGAGAAGCCCTGACAAAAGATGCTCGGTTCCCACGAACCGGTGCTCGTACGCGTTCGCGGTCAGCACTGCTTTTTCCACAGCGCGCTTGGCGTCGGCGGACAGGAACGGCGCGCCGACGGT
>CALRGA010000015.1 GCA_943357025.1 Candidatus Uhrbacteria bacterium RIFOXYB12_FULL_58_10
TTTAAGATCACTGCCAGCTGGGGAAGTGGCTTGCCGAAATCAGTGCAAATTGACAATAATAGTGAATTCTGTTAGAATAGTTTAAACAGTATTTACACTATTTATGTCACAAATCGTTACAATAACGAGCCAGGGTCAGCTGACGATCCCAAGGGCAATCCGGGAGCTTTTTCAGATGCGCGGTTCGGTTAAGGCCAACCTTCGTATGGAAGACGGTCGGATCATCGTGGAACCGCAGGCCGGATTCTGGTCTCTGGCAGGATCGCTCAAATCCAAGGTAAGGCTGACGGATGACCAATTGAACGCGGCGCGTGCCACGTTTGAGGAGAATTGGGCCAGGAACGACTAAATATGGCATCCTATTTGCTTGATACCAACGTTCTGGTTCGTTTCTTGACGGACGACCACGCCGAGCATCTTGCCGAAACGAAGGAGTTATTTACCCGTGCGGAAAAAGGCGAGCATTCCCTTGCAATCGTCTCACTCGTGGTCGCCGAAACCATCTTCGTGCTTCGGTCTGTCTATAAGCACGACTACAAGGAAATCGCAGGGCGGCTGCAAATTTTCCTTAGTCAAAGATGGCTAAAGGTGGAAGAGCGGCAGATTCTTCTTGCCGCGCTATCATTGCTGGCAATTGGGACCCATTTTGTCGACGCCTATCTTGCCGCTCGAGCGAATAGCGATACCGTTGAGATATACACGTTCGATAAGAAATTGAAGAAGATGGCGGCGGGATCGTAAATCTTATTTTTCTTGCCCAAACCACGCCCCTTTGCTACGATCTCCTCACAAGTTATTCCTTTACCGGCGGCTGATATCCGCCTAGAAACGTATGCCCGACGAACGGCTTTCGCTTCCCGAGAGGGAAAAGCAGATATTGGAGTATTGGGAGAAGAATAAGATCTTCCATAAATCCTTGGAAAAGCCGGCTCCGATGGGCGATTTTGTTTTTTACGAGGGGCCGCCTACCGCGAACGGGCGGCCTGGCATCCACCACGTGGAAGCCCGAGCCTTCAAGGACCTGATCCCGCGGTACAAGACCATGCGCGGGTTCCACGTCGACCGAAAGGGCGGATGGGACACGCACGGTCTTCCCGTCGAGCTCGAGGTCGAGAAACAGCTCGGGTTCACGGGGAAGGCGCAGATCGAGGAGTTCGGGATCCGGGAGTTCAACGCAAAGTGCAAGGAATCCGTGTGGACGTACCTGACCGAGTGGCAGGAGTTCACCAAGCGGATCGGCTACTGGGTGGACATCGACAACGCCTACGTCACGTACAAGCCGGAATACGTCGAATCGCTCTGGGGCGTGATCAAGAAAATTTGGGACCGCGGCCTGCTGTACCAGGATTATCGCGTCACGCCGCACTGCCCGCGCTGCGGGACGAGCTTGTCGTCGCACGAGTTGTCTCAGGGATATCAGGACGTGAAGGATATCTCGGTGTATGCGAAGTTCAAGGTCGTCGGAAAGGACGACGAGTACCTTGTCGCCTGGACGACCACGCCGTGGACGCTGCCGAGCAACGTCGCGCTCGCGGTCGGGGAGAAGATTCGGTACGTGAAAGCGAAGGTCGCCGAGGAATTTATTTGGTGCGCAAAGGACCGATTGCCCGTCGTCGCCCCGGAGGCCGAGATCGTCGAGGAGGTCGACGGTTCCGCGCTGGTCGGCATGGAATACGAGCCGTTGTATCCGTACGTCCGTGACGCGATCAAGGGGACCGAGCAGGACAAGAAGGGGTGGTACGTCGCGGCCGCGGATTTCGTGACGACGACGGACGGTTCCGGAATCGTCCATACCGCCGTCATGTACGGCGCCGACGACTTTGAGCTCGGGAACAATATCGGGCTGCCGAAGTATCACCTCGTGAAGCTCGACGGGACGTTTTTGCCGAACGCGGACTTTCTCGCCGGTCGCCTCGTCACCGACGAGGCCGTGACGATCGACATCATCAAGGACCTGGCGCACCGCGGACTTCTCCATAAGAAGGAAAAGTACGAGCACTCGTACCCGCACTGCTGGCGCTGCAAGTCGAAGGTCATCTACTACGCCAAGGACTCGTGGTACATCCGCATGAGCTCGCTGCGCGACAAGCTGCTCGAGGAGAACGAGAAGATCAACTGGGAGCCGGCGCATATTCAGCAGGGGAGGTTCGGCGAGTGGTTGCGCGAGGTGAAGGACTGGGCGTTCAGTCGAGAGCGATACTGGGGAACTCCACTGCCGATCTGGGTTTGCCAGGAGTGCGGCGAGAAGACGTGCGTCGGATCGTTTGCCGAGCTCGGCGTGGGCAAGGACTTCGACCCGCACCGCCCGTACGTCGACGAGGTGTTCGTGAAGTGCGCGAAGTGCGGCGGATCGAGCCGTCGCGTGAAGGACGTGTGCGACGTGTGGTTCGACTCGGGCGCGATGCCGTACGCTTCCGGAGAATTCCCGAACCACTATCCCGCCGACTACATCTGCGAGGCCATCGACCAGACGCGCGGTTGGTTCTACACCCTTCTTGCCGTCTCGACCGCGCTCGGCCTCGAGCGCCCGTTCAAGAACGTCATCTGCCTCGGCCACGTGCAGGACGCCAAGGGCAAGAAGATGTCGAAGTCCCTTGGAAATATCGTAAAGCCGATGGAAATGATCGAGGCCTACGGCGCCGATTCCGTCCGCTGGTACATGTACACCATCAACCAGCCGGGCGAGAGCAAACGGTTCGACGAGAAGACGTTGGTCGAGATGCAGCGCAGCGTCTTCGGGATCCTCGGAAACGTCGCGGCGTTCTACGAGACGTACGCAACGAACTCCACCACTCCACCACTCCACCACTCCACCACTCTCCCCAATGTCCTCGACGAATGGATCGTCGCGCGCACGCACCAGACGATCCGCGAGGTGACGGACGGCCTCGACGCGTATCGCGTCACCGAGCCGGCGCGCCTCGTCGGGGTTCTCATCGACGATCTCTCAACCTGGTGGCTGCGACGGTCCCGCGACAGGTTCAAGGCCGACGACGAATCCGACAAGTCCGCCGCGCTCGCGACGCTCCGCGAATGTCTCATGACGACCGCGAAGCTCCTTGCCCCGTTCGCGCCGTTCTTCGCCGAGGATCTCTACCTCCGTCTCGGCGGCGACCTCGAGTCCATCCACTTGGAATCCTGGCCGACCTTCGACGCGGCGGCGATCGATGAGGCCGCGCTCGCAAAGATGCAGCAGCTCCGCACGATCGTTTCCAAACTCTTGGAAGCTCGATCGAACGCGGGCAAGAACGTCCGCCAAGTCCTCGCCGCGGCCATCGTCACGATTCCGTCGGGTGAGCTCGGCGAGGAATATCTCGCGCTCATCCGCGACGAGGTGAACGTGAAGAAGGTGATCGTCCAAACCGGCGGCACCGAGTGCTCGCTCGACCTCACGATGACCCCGGAGCTGGTCCGCGAGGGAACGGTCCGCGAGATCATTCGCCGCGTGAACGCCATGCGCAAGAACGCGGGGCTCACCATCGAGGACCGGATCGAAGTCTACGTCGAGTCCGTCGAGTCCGAAGTAACGACCGCGCTCGAGGAACACCGTGGCGCCCTCGTGCAGGGCGTGCTCGCCACGTCGCTGCGAACGACGGGCGACCGGCCCGCGAACGCGGAGACCTTCCGCGCGAACGAGTTCGAGATGACGGCGGGGTTCGAAAAGGTCCAATAAAAAATCGACTTCTAGAAGAAGTCGAGGGTCGGCGCCGGCTGCACGCCGAGCAGTGCGCGTCGGTCGGATTTCGTCCGGCGGGCGATGCAGACAATCTCGTCGTGGATGGGCCTGAGCCAGGAAATCGTCTGCGGGCGCGCGTACCTCAGGATCTCGCCGATCTCGACGATCTGGGAGTCGATGAAGATCGGCGCAAGGTCTCGCTCCCGCGGGTCGCGCTCGTATTCCCTGAACGCTTCGAGCCGCTTGTCGAAGTCGAGTCTCGAAAGCTTCTGGCCGCCCCGGGCGTCGTACAGCCTCTCGGCGATCGTGCGGATCGCGGAAACGTTCCTCGGCTCCGCCAGCCGCCGCGCGAACCGGGCGATATCCGGATGCCATTTCGGATCGTACGCGTCTCGTGGGACGTCCTGTCGCATGATTGCCTCCCGTTCTTTCGAACGCGACAATCTCACCACGAAACGCGGGTTCCGTCAATCGCAACGGCCCGCGTTTTGCTGTATACTGTCAGCATTCATTAACATCCGCCTATGCCAGAGACTCCATCGTTCAATCCTGACGGCCGCGACTATATGTCCCATGATAACCCCCTGCTTGCCGCGGCCGTGGATTTGGCAAAGGCGGTGAGGGAATTGCGACCGGATCCGAAGTACCGGATGCGCATCCCGGAAGCGATGATCGTGGGCGGATACGTTCGGGACGAGAAGCTCGGGCTCGACCCGAAGGACGCGGACCTGGAGGTGTACGGCGTGGCGCCGGAGCGGCTGCAGGTGCTTCTGGAAAAAATGTTCGGGAAGACGAAGGAGGTAGGCAAGGCGTTCGGGGTGATCAAGGTGCCGATCGGCGAACGGTTCGAGCTTGACGTCTCCATTCCGCGGCGCGACTCGAAGGCGGGAAAGGGGCACACAGGGATCCTGGTAGAATCGGATCCGTCGATGAGCGTGAAGGAGGCGGCGAGGCGACGGGATTTTTCTGTGAATGCGATGGCCTCGAATCCATTGACCGGCGAGCTTCACGACCCGTTCGGCGGGATGGACGACATCCGGGCGAAGGTTCTGCGCGTGACCGATACCGTGCAGTTCCAGGAGGACCCGCTGCGCGTGCTGCGCGGCATGCAGTTCGTGGCACGGCTCGGGTTCTCCGTCGAAGGCGGGAGCGAGCGGCTCATGCGCGAGATGGTCGAGCGCGGCGACCTGGCCGAGCTGCCGCCGGAACGGATCACGACCGAGTTGGAAAAGTTGCTGACGAAGGCGGCGCGGCCGTCGATGGGATTCGAGTTTGCGCGGCGGATCGGGATCATTGAACGCCTGTTTCCTGAGGCGGAGGCGCTCGTTGGAGTTCCGCAGGAGCCCGAGTGGCATCCCGAGGGAGACGTCTGGATCCATACGATGATGGTGATCGACGCGGCGGCAAGGATCGCGCGGCGCGACGGCCTGTCCGGAGTCGAGTACCGGCAGGTTTTGCTCGGCGCGCTCGTTCATGACTACGGGAAGCCGGCCACGACCGAGACGATCGACGGCCGCATCCGGAGCCGCGGGCACGAGGAGGCGGGCGAGGAACCGACGCGAAAGATGTGCGAACGCCTGTCGTTCGGGAAGGACGACGTGGAGGCGGCAGTTGCCATCGCGGTAAACCACCTGAAGCCCGGCGTCTTCTACCGCGCCAGGGAGACGGGGGAGCTCAACGAGAAGCAGTACGTCAATGCGATCCGCAAGCTCATTCGACGTCTTGGCAAGACGTCTTGGCGCGTCCTGCTTGCCTCGAGCGAGGCCGACTACCGCGGCCGGACGATTCCGGGCTGCGAAACGGAGCCGTATCTCCCGGGACGGATGCTCGCCAAAACCGTCGTCGCGCACGGGCTCGACAAGGAGGCCGCGAAGTCGCTGCTGATGGGCCGCGACCTGATCGACGAGTTCGGTCTGGTTCCGTCCAAGAAAACCGGCGCGCTGTTCGGAACGATCCTCGGCGCCGTTGAGACGTCGCGCGACGCCGGAGAAATTGAGACGCGCGAACAGGCGCTGGCGTTCGTCCGAGACTATCTGTTTAACAACCCGTTATGAAAAAAACCGTCCTCGTCATCCCTCTCAACGACCCCGAGGCGATCATGATCTACGAGATCGCGAAGGGACTTGGGATTCAGATTATCCGCTCGCCGCAGCCGCACGGGGCCGATCTCGACAAGGAAATCGACCTCGTCCCTCTGGTGAAGGCCGGCGGCTGGGAGCGCGTCGTGATCGTGGAGATGCCGGGGCTCAAGACCGAGGCGAAGCTTCGGAAGCTCGGGGTCGAGGTGGTCATCGTCGACCATCACCATTACACCGGCATCGAGCGGGCGCACGACAAGAAGGGGAAGTCGCTGCCGTCGTCGCTCGAGCAGTTCTTGAAATTGTTCCGCGTGACCGACGCGAAGCTGGCGAAGCTCGGCTACGATCCGCGCATCGTGCTCGGCATCGGCGTGATGGACCGCGGGTTCGTGTGGGCGATGCAGAAGGACGGGTTTACCGAGAAGGAGATCGCGGCCACGATCGCGCTCCAGCGGACGCTGTTGAAATCGCACGGGATGCTGAAGGACGAGGACCGCAAGGCGGCCGTGGCGCGCAAGGCGTGGGACCGTCGACGCGAGTGGAACGGGTACCAGGTCGTCGAGCACAATACCGAGGTCGAGATCCGATCGCGCGTCTCCATGATCATCGCGCTCGAGGTGAAAAAGCCGACGTCGATCATCTTCGTCGAGAAAAAGCGCGGACTCATCTACGTCCAGGAGTCGGCGAACGCGATGGATTTGTTCCGAACGTTCGGAGGGTTCACCTTCGGGCTCGATCATAACTGGGGGTTTCGGAACGTTCCCGGCAAGAAGAACGTGTCGCTAAAAGACGTCCAGCGACACTTGTCGGATCTCGCACGCTCGTATGTCCGAGACTGATGAGAAACCGACGCCGATCCAGCTGATGTCCGTCGCCGAGATGGGCGGGTGCCCGGAGGTCGACTTGCACGGGAAGGACGTGATCGACGCGGTCACGACCGTGGAGGGATTTTTGGCGCGATCGTACCGTGACGGCGAGCCGGTCGTGAAGATCGTGCACGGAAAGGGGACGGGGAAGCTCCAGGACGCGATCCGGTCGCTGCTGCGCGACCATCCGCTGGTGGTCGCGTCGTCTGGATCCAGCCGGATGGACGAGATGGGCGCGGTTATTTACGCGGTGATTCGGCTTCCCGTATGATTCCATTTCTCATCGGCCTCGCGGGGCATTCCGGCGCGGGAAAATCGACGCTTGCGGACCATCTGGAACGGCAGGGAGGAGTGAAGCGCTTCCGGTTCGACGCGTACTACAAGGATCGCTCGCAGTGCCCGCAGCTCGACGGCCGTCCGCACTGGGACCTTCCCGACAGCCTCCACCTGGCCGAGGCCGCAGAGGCGCTCGCCGAAATCAAGGCCGGGAACGACATTCTGCTCCCGACCTACTCGCGCCGCGAGGACAAACGCGTCGGTTCCGCGCTGTACCGTCCCGCGCCGGTGATCTTCGTCGAGGGGCTCATGCTGTTCTCGAACGAGGCGATCCGAAAGATCCTCGACCTCCGCCTCTGGCTGGAAGTTCCCGAGGACATCGCCCTCGCCCGTCGGTTGGAACGCCAGCCCGACTACGACGTCGAGTACCACCGCCGCGTCGCGCTGCCCGCCGCGAGGGAGTTCGTCGTCCCGTATCGGAGCCAGGCGCATGAGATTATCGACGGGACGAAGTCGGCCGCGGAGGTTGCGAACGAGACGGACCAGATCATTCGGAGGCATTTGGGTGTATAATAAACCGGTATGTGGAGGAACACGACGGCGCATGAAAGAAAGGACACGGAATTTCTGGCCGACGCCGTCGACCGTGTTCTTCGCGACCGCGGATCGCGTCATCTGGCCGACCGAGCGCTTCACGACGAGGCGGTGATCGAACCGCTCGTGGCCGACGCGATCAAGGCCCCGCAGTCGCCGCGGCACCACGCCGAGGGCCCGTTCGTCGAGGATCATCTCCTGCTGGCGTCGCAGATCCTCTCCGCCGTCCTTGGGGAGAAATTGCATCTCGTCGACATCGAGGAATTCGCCGCGCTGAAGGGGTTCGAGGGCGAGATCGAGGAGCTGGAAGAGACCCTGAAGGAGAACGCTTCGCTCTACGAGACATTTGTCCTTTGCCATGACGCGTCCAAATGGACGACCGTCTGTTTCGACGCGCCGGAGGGAAGCGGCGGGCGGGCCGCGGGGTTCGTGGCGGACGCCTGGGCGCACCGCCACGACATGGGAATCTCGGAGCGCGCCAAGTTCCGCGCGCGGTACGCGGCGATGTACGAGACGTTCCGCCTCGAGCGCCCCGAGCTCTCGCCCGCCGAGACCCAGCGCCAGTTCTACGCGACGCATGCGATTGACGTCCACTACGCCGGCCACGACCGCGCCATCCACTCGCCGGTCTACCGCGCGCTTCTCGACCGCGTCTCGTCCCGTCGACGACTGCAACCGCGCGACGTCGACCTCCTCGAGACGCTCATCGCGCACCATCTCGACCCCATCGCCGACTTCGCGTTGCCGAATCCCGCCGCCATCCTCCGCTACCACGCCATCGCCGCCAAGCACGGCTACGACGCCGACGACTTCGTCGACCTGTTGCAGGGCTGCCTCTTCCTTGATACGGTCTGCGGCAGCCGACATCGCGCCGACGGCCGCGTCCGAAACGACCCGTCGATCCTGATCAATTTCCTCCGCTCCGAGCACGATTTCGCTCCCTGGCGCCGCGCCGAAAAGGAACGCGTCCGCGAGGAAAAAAAGAAGCGCGCCCGAAACGTCCTCTTCCGCGAGGCGGGACTCGACGGCCTCGGTCTGATGGATCTCCTGCGGATGGAGCCGGGTCCGAAGTTCGGCAAAGTCCTTGCGACAATTCAGGCCGCCATCGTCGACGGCACGGAAATCCCGAAGTTCGCGAAGGCGATCGACGTGGAAATCGAAAAGAGAATCGACGCCTATTTCAAGCTTGCCTTTCCGTCCGGCGAATAATCTATGATCGCAAAGCTCACCGGCACCATCTCCTACCGCGGCACCGGCTTCGTCGTCGTCGACGTGGCAGACGTGGGCTACAAGGTCAACCTGCCGGACGACGCGATTGCCGGACTCGGGGTCAGGTCCGGAATCCGGACTTTTTATACGCACGAGGTGCAGCGCGACGATTTGCGCGAGCTGTTCGGGTTCCTGTCGATGGAGGCGATGGAGTTGTTCTGGCAGCTGACGAGCGTGTCGGGCGTGGGACCGAAGAGCGGGCAGAAGATCGTGTACTCGGCGTCGGTGCGCGAGGTGACGGAGCGCATCACGAAGGGCGACGTGGCCTTTTTCAAGGCGGTCCCGGGCGTGGGGATGAAGACCGCGCAGAAGATCATCCTCGAGCTGAAGGGCGAGCTGAAGGACGCGCCCACCGAGGCGTCGTCGATCGACCCCGACGCGCTCGAGGCGCTCGTCGGCCTCGGCTACCCGCGCAAGCAGGCCGAGGAAGTGCTGGCCATGATCGACGCCACGTCGAGCGAGGACCGCGTAAGGAAGGCGTTGAAAATGATGGGCCGCTAATATGACGTCCGGCGCGTTTCTCCAATCGAAGGCGTGGGGCGACTTCCAACGGTCCGCCGGCAGGGAAGTCGTCTTCGTCGACGGCGTCGGCTTGTTCGTGATCAACGCGCTCCCGTTCGGCTGGAAGTACGCGTTCTGTCCGAAGGGTCCGACGATGGACGTCTCCGTCGAAACGTTGCGGACGGTCGCGGAGAAACTCGGCGTCGTCTTCCTGCGCGTCGAGCCCAATTTCCAATTTCCATTTTCTAATTTCAAAAAGACCTTCGAGGTTTCCCCCTCCCACACCCTCATTACCGACCTCACGAAGTCAGAGGACGATCTCCTCGCATCGATGCACGAGAAGACGCGCTACAACGTCCGCCTCGCCGAGCGCAAGGGCGTGGTCGTCTCGATCGGGACGGACTCGATCGATGCCGTCTGGCCTCTCTTCGAACAGACCGCCTCGCGCGGCCAGTTTCGACTCCACCCAAAATCGTATTATCAGAAGATGCTCGCCTCTGGCGTCGTCTTCATTGCCACCGCGAAGGCAGGCGAGCAGATCGTCGCGGCCAACCTGATGGTCGACTTCGACGGGACGCGCACGTACCTCCACGGCGCGTCGGGCGAGACGCACCGCAACGTGATGGCGCCGTTCCTTCTGCACTGGGAGCTGATGAGGGACGCCAAGCGAAAGGGGGTCGAGGCTTACGACTGGTGGGGCGTCGCGCCCGAGGGAGCGAACGAGTCGCACCCGTGGAACGGCATCACGCGCTTCAAGCTCGGCTTCGGCGGCGAGCGCCTCGACAGTCCGGGAACGTTCGATTTCGTCGCGCGTCCATTGGCATACGCGGTCTATCGGATCGTTCGCGCAATTCGTCGAAAAGCTCGCATTTCTTGACAAAAATCGATAAAACGGTTACCATAGGCTTGCACATGATACCCATGGACGGAGGCAGATTTGCATCTCTTTCAATCGTTCCTCGGAGATTTCGCCGTTCGCTCGGTCGGGTTGCCGTCTTGATTGCCGCGCTCCTCGACGCCATCGACCGCCTCGGCTCTGCGACCGTCGAAGATCTCGTCGCCGCGCTCGGCCACGACGTCGCCCAGGTTCGCTACCTCGTCCACGAGGTCCTCGAGCAGGGTCTCGTCAGCGTCCTGCCGGATCGACCCGACGCCTATGCCGTCGTCCGCTCGCTCCGCCCTTCGCCCCCGCCCTAGTCTCCGGGCGGTTTTTTTTCTCCAATCGAAAAGACCGTCCGCATTGGACGGTCCCTTCGTGGTGCGCCTGACGCGATTCGAACGCATGACCCCTTCCTTCGGAGGGAAGTGCTCTATCCAGCTGAGCTACAGGCGCGACAACGAAAGAATCTTACCCGTCCCGACCCCTCCCGTCAATCGCTCCCCTCCGAAAAAAAGAGCGCCAGCTTCACCCGGCGCCAGTGTCGGACGTCTCGCCCGCGTCCTCTTCGACCGGCTCCTCGGCGGCCTCGAGGAACAGTGTCATCGCGCCCAGGCCCTCGATGTCGAGGACGAGCGACGCGCGCGCGTCGGCGAACAGTCCGACGACGTTGAAGACGAATCCTCCGAGGTCGATCTTGCATGCGAGATCGTCGCCGTCCACCGTGACCCCCTCGATTGTCGAGTCTTCAGCCGTGAACGTGATTCCGAGCGCGACGACCTCTCCTCGGAGGGAAACGTCGGCCCACAGCTCGGAGTCCTCGTCCTTGAACCGGATCGTGATCGTCGTCTCCTCGTCCGTCACCCGGATCCCGTCCGCCAAATCCCCGCCCGCCGGGAGTCCGACGTACGTCCCGTCCACCATGTCGATCGTTTCCCCGTCGCCCGCGCCGCAGGCAGCCAACAGCAGAGCCATGATCATGAGACACCCCCAAGGTTTGGTGTGATGCCTCCTCCACGTTCACTATACCACCTTCGACGAAAAACCCCGCCTCTCGGGAGAGACGGGGTGCGGCCTTCTCTGTCCTATTCCGCGACCACTCCCTTTCCAGCCGCCCCCTTGTCCTCGGGAAGCTCCGTCGTGAGGATGTCGATTCCGTTCGAGACCTGGTCCTTGGTGAACGTGTCCGTGGCCTCGACGGCGATGGCGTTCGTGAGCTTGTAGAAGGTTCCCGCGTCCTTGGCGTCGGGGGTGATGGCGACGTCGAAGGTTGCCTCGGCGCCTGGCAGACTCGTTGGGAACTTGTCCACGAGCCAGGTAACCACGCGGGTGGTCTGGTCGAAGGTGACCGTTCCCACGTCGCTGTGTGCGTTCTCGGTCCATGCGACCTTCGGCGGGAGGTTGGTGGTCATCCGCACGTTCTCGAGCGGGTGGAACGAGTTGGCCACGCGCCAGACGATTCGGTACCTCGTGGTCTCGCCTGCCTTCGGGGGGAGGGGGCCGGTTCCCACCGGGAGCAGGTCCTTGTCGAAGTACTCGGCGTGGGCGCTCGAGCGGAAGTCGGAGTTGACCTTCACGACGAGCGGCGTGGCGTCGATGACGTGCGCGCCGGAGATGGATCCGATCTCGTCGAGCGAGGCCGAGAGGGAAAGCGTGATGACGCTCGAGAGGCCCGGCGTCCGCAGGTCGCTCACGATCGGGAGCACGAGGTCGATCGTCCCCTTCGTGCTCGGGGAGAACTCGGCGAACTCCTTTCTGCCGGCCGCGTCCCAGGAAATCGTCCCGTTATCGCTCGTCCCGCCGCCTAGGTCGGCCTTCTCCCAGTCGATGACCGGGACTGTCCCGTCGCCCGAGAGCGCAAGTTTGAACCCGAGGCGCTTAATCGTCTCGTTCCCGTTGTTCGCGTAGTCGATCGAGATGCGGAGGGCGTCGCCCGGGTTCGCGGTCTGGTCGGCCGCGCTGCCGTTCACGATCAGGTGGAACGCCACCGCACCGCCTACCACCTCGCTCTTTGCCTCCGCCTCGGCCTGCGCGAATTCAATGTCGTCGGCGTTTAGGAACGAGACGCGCGACGCCATCTTCTGCTCTCCGGAAATCGACGCGCTGTACCGCCCCGTGATCGCGATCGCCCTGAGCTCCGCCGGGGCGATCGCGTCGAACGTCCACGCGGCCGCGTTCGGCTCTGCCGGCGCCGGGTCCGAATTCGTCATCGCGAACCCTTCCGGCAGCGTCGCGCCCACGAGGACGTTCGTTGCGGGCTTCGTCCCGGAATTCCGAACGTTTATGACGTACGTGACGTCGTCGCCCGCGAGCGCCTTTTCCGGTCCCGTGACGGTCAGTCCGAGGACGGACGAGGCGACGTTCACCTTCGCGGTGGAGATGTCCTGGAAGTCGGAAGAGAAGTTTGCCGGCTTGTACGTGTACAGCGCCTGGAGGGTCTGCGAGCTTGGAACCTCCGATCGGAAATATCCGCCGATGCGGATCGCCCCGTCCGATCCGCTCGTCAGCGAGCCGAGCGTCCAGGTCTGCGTCGTCGCGTCCGTCGGCTCGGGAATCCTTGACGTCACGACGAAGTCGGGAGGAACCGTGAGCTTCATCGCGAGCGACGCGATGGGCGCGTTGCCGGAGTTCTCGTAGCGGAACGTATAGAACGCCTCCTCGCCCGATGTCACGTCCCCGGGAACCTCGACGCTTGTCTTGAGCGGCCGGCTCGGCATCACGCCGCCACGGCTCCAGACGACGAACCCTCCCCACGCCAGCGCGCTGACGACGATCAGAAAAAGAATCGAGCGCACAAGGAACCTCGTGAACCACGAGTTCTTGCGCTGATCCAGCTTGGACAGGTCGGGCATCTCGCCGTCCTGCCCCGCATAGATGGAACGCAGCTCGGCCTTGATTTCCGCGTCGGTTTTGCGTTTCATAGTGGGGGAGGGGGATACTAATCTACCAATCGGCTACGTAACTACTAATCAACGGATATCTACGGATGGCCGAAATGCTATCGAAAATTGGTAGCAATTTGTGGATACGTAGTTTTATAGCCGATTGGTAGATTCGTATCCACTGGCCCATCATTCCACTGGTTCAAACAGCGCCGCGATGAAGGCGTCGGAGGCGTTGCCGAAGGTGGATCCGGCAAGGTATCGGGACGCCCAGGACGTCTTGAGCGTCGATGGGACGCGTATGGAGACGGACGTGGTTCGGTCGGCGACGCCGGATTGCTTCTGGAGGGTGAACGAGTACGACTCGGTGGTCGGGATGCCGATCGCGCGGCGTGCGACGGCCTCGAGCGAGCCGTCGACCTCCGTGTTGAGCGAGAAGGGAAGGCGGTAGCTGAAGGTAAACGTGGACGATTCGCCCGGTTTCGTCTGAACCCAGTTGCCGAACACCGTCTTGCCGAACTCGTCATAGATCGCGGTCTCGCTGAGCGGGTCCTGCGACAGGGATTCCATCGGATAGAGGAGATCGTCGTCGATGAGCCAGCCTTCCTCCGCGGCAGAGAACAGGGACGCGTCCGGGATGTCGAATCCGCTCGCGGTCAGGAGCGTCGCGCCCTTCGGGACGTAGAGCCGCACATAGTCGACGTTGTTCACGCCGGAGAATTCGTCGTCCGGCGAGCCGTTGTGCGTCCGCGTCACGGTCACGGTGTCCACGATGCCGCCGTCCTCGCCGATGGCGACGTCCACGGCAACCGTCTCCGCGATGACCCCGTCGGTCTTTCCGCCGCCAAGGTTCGTGTTCACGAGCATCAGGTAGTCGCCGTCGGTCTGGCGGATCTCGCCGCCCCACCCCAGCTCGCGCACCTGGCGCTCGAGCTCGCCGTCGGAGAAGTACACCTGTATGTCGCGGCTGCGCAGACCGGCGTCCACGCGGTCGAGGATCGAGAAGAAGTCCTGCGAGGATCCGTCCATCACGCGCCCGATGAGCTTCGGCGCGAGGTCGCCGATGAACGCCTTCGGCTTGTTCTCGGTTTTGTCGTACTCAAGTTCGACGATCTTCTGCGTTTCGAGAAGAAAGTTCTCGGAGTCGATCACGCGGTCGTATTCCGGCATGTCGATCGGCCCGAGCAGGCCGATGAGATCCTGGACGTACGTGGCGTTTACCGCGATGACGCCGTCCACCGTGCCGCCGCCCGCGTCGCCGTAAAACTGCATGATCTGGCGCGCCGTGGCGGGAAAATCGGGAAACCAGTTCGCGTCTTGGAACTCCCAGCGGGCGCTGAGGAGCGAGAGCGGCTCCGGGGCGACGAGGTTCGTTCGGAGCGAACCCTGCAGGTCGTACGTGCCACCCCCCGGAACGTCCATCTTGGTCATGACGCCGTCATCCATCCGCAGCTCGGCGAACGATCCCATGAACCCGCCGGTCGCACGGATTTCCGTGTTGTTCTGAAAGACGACGAGATAGCGCTTGGAGCCGTTTCCGCCGAGGATCGTGCCGGCCATGTCGGCGAACGACAGGAACTCGCTCACCGATCCGACCAGCTTCGGCAGGCGGACCGCAAGCTGCGAGAATGTCTCGCGCTGCGCCTCGGGAACGTCATACGCGTCAATTCCCGCGATGATTGCCGCGGCGTTGATGAGCTCCGGCTGGGCGGAGGAGACATAGGTGGTGAGGATTTTCAAACGCGACGTCGGCGTCGGGCTCAGCTCGCCCTGCGCGGCAAGCACGCCCTGCGCGATGCGCTCTCCGGCGGCGGACAGCGCCTGCCCGGCCTCGATGAGCGCGGTGCCTGTGCGATAAGTCTTCCCAGTCGCGGGAATCGCGGAGAGCAGCAGGGACGTGGCGGCGCCAAGGTCGGTGACCGACTGCTTGGCGCGGGAAAACGCGCTGCCGGCCTTGTCGAATGAGGCGGACGCGGCGGAGGCGTCGCGCACCATCGCGGCGTCGGCTCCGGCGCGCAGCTGCGAGAGCGCGGCCTGCGACGCGTCCTCGAGCCCGGACTTTGTCGTCTTGAGATTTGAAACGAAGTTCATCGCGTGCAACGGAAGTACGAACAAAAACGATGCGAGCACGAACCCGCCGATCGCCCGCGGCCACTGCGCAGGAAGAAACTGGAACGAGGGAAGCGACCACGCGACGCGCTCCTCGGAAGGGCGGTTATCGATCGCCTCGGCGAACGACGTGTCGATCTCGGCGGTTTCGAGGAAGGCAGGCTCTTCGAGGATCGACGCGACGACGACCGTCTCGTCGTCCGTCGCCAGCGTCATGCCCCCCTCCCCTTCGAAAGGAGAGGGACGGGGTGAGGTCGAAGCCATCGCCATGGCGGCAATGGCGGGGGTGAAATTGATCGAGATCATGTCCGGTTCCTCGTCGAGATCCGCCTCGTCCGCCTCGGGCATCTCGAAGAACGCCGCGTAGTTTTCCGGAGCCTTGGGAGGAACGAACGGCGTCGCGACGAACTGCGAGCGAAGGGGCTCGGGGTGGGCAAAGGCCGCGGGCACGAAGGCCGTAGGCCGAATGGACGTCTCGGGCGACTCGGCCCCACGCGGCCTTCGTGCCTCTGGCCTCTCATCCTCCCTCGTCTGCGCGAAAACCTCCTCCCGGCCAACGACCAAATCCCCGACCGGATTCATCGCTTCCGCGTCCGAGATCGAAATGAAATACTTTTCCGGCAATAATAAATTCGGCGCGAGGACGGCCTGTCCTTCCGTGACGAGGTCCATCGGCTGGGGGAGGTGCGCGTTCAGATGGATGATGTACGGCGAGAGGTCGTGCGCATCGGCGATGCGGACCGAGGGCTTCGACGTGCGCGCGTTCTCCGAGAGAATCCCGTGAAACCGAAGCTCGCTCGGAACGGAGCGGTCCAGCAGGTACGTGACGGTTCGCGCGGCCTTGCGGCGGCGAAGCGTTTCCTGGAGGCGCTTCCTATTCAGTTTCGCGGTGAGCGACGTTCCCATATATGTTCAGGATCGAACGGGCCATGGAGGCCCAGGAATATTTTTTGATTTGCTCGCGTCCCTTCGAAATCAGCTCGGCGCGGAGATGTTCGTCGGAGAATCCGCGTTCCATCGCGGCGGCCATCTCGTCGACGCGGTCCGGGGAAAAGTACGTCGCCGCGTCCCCGAGAATCTCGGGAAGGCACGTCGCGTTCGACGCGGCGACGGGAATTCCGGCCGACATCGCCTCCAGCGGAGGAAGGCCGAACCCCTCGGACTTCGAGGGAAACACGTAGAGCGATGCGCCGCGATACAGCTCCGCGAGCTCCCCGTCCGTCGGGCTCATGACGAAGCGGACGGGCGTCGTTTCGTCGACGGACGAGCGCAGTCGCTCGTAAAACACGTCGCCGCGTCCCGCGAGAACGAGTTCGACTTTCGGATGCGCCTTGGAAAAGATCGCGAACGCGGCGATGAGTGCGTCGAGGTTCTTGTGCGGGTAGGCGTTCCCGACGTAGAGGACGCAGGGAGTGACGGGGCCGTGGAGCGTCTCGTCCGCGGGGTGGATCGGGAGTTCCGTGAGTCCCTCGTAGGCCACCTCCACTTTCGACGTCTCGACCGCGGGAAAAAACGTGGCGATCGACGATTTCGTGTAATTCGACACGGCGACGACCTTCTCCGACGCGACGATCGCGTGCCGGAGCGCGATCCGATATCCCAGGCGCTTGAGCCAGTGGACGATCGGCCCGCGCGTCGTCGTCTTCGACGACGCCGGCTGCTCGAGCAGGATCAGGTCGTGGATGGTGACGACAAATGGTGTTCGGCAAAGCAGGGGAACGTTCCAATGTGGAAAATGGATCAGGTCGAGGCCTTCTCTCGCGATGAGAATCGGCATAAGAATCTGCTCCTTCGCGGTATACCAGTGCGCGTCCGCGAGACGCTTTTCGAAGTTCGGATTCACGATCACGCACGTATCGAAGTTCTCCCGCTTGAGGAACAAAACGTAGCGGTTCTCAAGGTCCTGTTTCTGCAGCTCGTTCACAAGCTGCTCCACATACCGCCCAAGTCCGCCACCTCCCGCCGCCGGGCCAAACATCCGTGCGTCGATTCCGATCTTCATGGGTACATTTTAGCAGAAAAGCGCGCGGTTGTCCGGATGTTATCCACATCAAAATTCCACAACCCGGTTGTGGATCACAACCGGGTTGTGGAATTGACGCCCGTGAAAACCTCCCGCGTCTCTCGCGCCGCCTTCTCCCAGGAAAACTCCCGCGCGCGTTCCAACCCCGCGCGTCGAAGCCGGTCGCGCAACGTCTCGGACGACATCACTTCGCGCAGTGCCATCGCAATCTCCTCCGTCCGGAAAGGGTTCGCGAATATCGCCGCCCCGGCCGTCAGCTCGGGAAGCGACGACGTGTGGCTGGTGATGACCGGGGTGCCGCTCGCCATGGCCTCGAGGACAGGGAGGCCGAACCCCTCGTAAGCGGAAGGCCAGGCGAAAACCGTCGCCGCGCGGTAGAGGGCGGGGCGGTCGGCGGAGGGGACATAGCCGAGGACGTGAATCCAAGGGGCAGGCTTAAGGCGATTAGGCATAAGGCTTAAGGAGTTAACGAACGGAAAACCCTTATGCCTTAAGCCTTTCGGCCTTTCGGCCTGAATCGTTTCGCGAATCGCGCGACTCTTCCACCCCCAGCCCCCCGCGAGGACGAGACGCAGATCATCGCCCGTCTCGCGGCGATACGCGTCCACCGCGTCGATAAGCGCGACGACGTTCTTGCGCGGCTCGAGCGTTCCGACGAACAGCACGAATCGCTTCGGCAGCTTGTGGCGAGAACGGACGCCGTGATCCTGCGCCGTGAACGTCGGCGAGAACATCGGGTCGATGCCGTGCGGGACGACGTGAACCTCGCCCCCGTCCTTTCCGAAGAATCGCACGACATCCTCCTTCGTTGCCGTCGACGGAACGATGATCGCGGCGGCGTTCGCGACGAGAGCGTCCGGTCGCGACATCCCATGCCAGAGACGCATCTTCCACGAGAAATATTCCGGGAAGATCTTCCATGAAAGATCGTGGATCGTCAGCGCGTATGGGACGGAAGGGGAGACCGTCGTAAAATTCAGGTTGGGGAGCCACACGACGTCGGGCTTTGCCTTTGCGAGAAGATCAAGCTTCGGCCATCGGGCAATCAGCGTCGTGAGCTTCAGGATCTTGTTTGGGATTCGAAGGCGGGTTTGTGCGGGTGACGGCTTCATTCCCATCGACACCATCTCATACTCATCCTCCGTTCCTAACGCGAAAAGGGCGCGAAGGAGCTCGCTTGTGTACTCCCCCACGCCCGTTTTTTGCGCGTCCGACAGGTGCCGGACGTCTACGAGGATTTTCATACGGCGTTCTCCACGGCCCGTCTCATCTCTTCCACGAACCGATCGCGTCCGAATTTCTCCGCGTGCGCCTTGATCGCGATCGGGTCGAACTTCTTGTCGTCGAACCGGATCAGATGGTCGGCGAGTTCCTCCCAGCTCTGCTCCTCGAACAGCTCGCCCGTGACGCCGTCGACGACGGTCTCGGTCGCGCCGCCCTTCTTGTACGCGATGACCGGGCGTCCCGCGGCCATGGATTCGACCGGCGTGATGCCGAAGTCCTCCTCCTGCGGATTGATGAACGCTTTGGCATTGGCAAACAGGGCGGGGAGCTCCGCGTCGGACACGCGGCCGAGGAACTCGACGTTCGGACGGGCCATCTTCTTGAGATCGTTGAGGACCGGCCCGGTGCCGAAGATCTTGAGTTTGATCCCCGTGCGGTTGCACGCCTCGACGACCAGGTCGAACCGTTTGTACGCGACCAGCCGTCCTCCCGCGAGGAAGTACGTCTTCGGCTTGTCCGAGATGCTGAACCGGTGCGTGTCCACGGGCGGGTGGATGATCTGGCTGTCGCGGTTGTAGTACTTCCTGATGCGCTGCCGGACCGTCTCGGAGTT
>CALRGA010000016.1 GCA_943357025.1 Candidatus Uhrbacteria bacterium RIFOXYB12_FULL_58_10
GTTGGATTCCGACGAGACAATGGAAACGCTCATGGCCAAGGCGCACGCGGAAGGCGTCCCGTTGCTCGTCGACACGCTCAAGCGCTTCGCCGCCGGCGAGATCGTCCCTGTGCCGCAAGACGACGCGCAGGCGACGATGACGAAACTGCTCGACCGCGACGACGGTCGAATCGACTGGACGCAGCCGATGTTCGTTGTCGAGAGCAAACTTCGCGCCTACCAGCCCTGGCCCGGACTCTGGACGGTCTGGCCCCGCAAGTTCCCCTCTCCTTCAAAAGGAGAGGGCCAGGGTGAGGTCCCCGTCGAGACCCGCCTCAAGATTCATTCCCTCCAGACATCCGACTTCCGCGCCGACCTCCCGCCTGGAACGGTCCTAATCAAAAACAGCCGACTTTACGTCGACTGTTCGGACGGAACGATCGAGATCCTCGAACTCCAGCCGGAGGGAAAACCAAGGATGTCCGCGGAAGCTTTTCTCCTGGGCTACTCCGACGTGAACGGCGCCATGCTCGGCTGAAGCGTCGCGACCGTCGAAACCGATCCCGTCACCGAAACCTTCTGCGCCGTCGCGGAAGGTTTTTGATTCAGGAACGGAACGACGAACAACAGCAGGCCGAGACCAATCGGATGATTGAGATAAGGCGAGAACGTGTGGGTCGCATAGAGCATCGCGAGGCTTGATATGAACGCGACGGCGATCCACGACTGGCTCGTGCGCATCGTCGGCCAGAGTCCGCGAACAAGGCCGGCGAACAGGAAGACGAACGCGAGCGGCCCGAGCAGGCCCATCTTGAGCCACAGCTCCAGCCAGCCCCACTCGAGCGCGTACGTCGTCCACGTCCCGTCCGGATTGATCGCCCTGGCCCGCGGATCGTCGGTCACGAAGGTGATCTCCTGCCCGAATCCGCTGCCGAGCGCGACATGCTCCTTGATCTGGTCCATGAGCGGCGGGAGAAGATTCCAGCGGCTTGAGATCGCGACGTCCGAGATGTCCGTCGTACGGCTCGACACGAGGCCGCTCAGGTCGCTCACCCGCCCCACGCGGTACGGCAGCGGAAAGAGGACGATCGAAGCAAGCAAAATTCCCGCTCCGACCGTCGCGATGATCATCGACGCGACTGCCTTGGCAATAATTTTCCCTCCTTCGACACGCTCAGGACCTGCGGCAGGCCATCCGTCAACGAGTTTCAACGCGACGAAAGCGAACGCCCCGGCGATGATTCCGACCCAGAAGCTGCGCGACAGGCTGATGATGACGACGGCCGCGACGAGAACGAGAAGAAGCGTCACGACCCGGTACGCGCGCTTCGGCATATCGCGTAGAAACAGAAACGGCATCAGGAAGAACGCGAACGCGATCACGGAGAACTGCGCCTGAAGAAACACGCGGAAGATGTTCCCCGCCATCTTGGTCAGCTCGCCCGTCCTCGTGTCGCGGATGAATAGGTACACCGCGCCGAGCATCCATTCCGGGAAATGCGTAAAGACGTACAGCAAGCCGAGCGTAACGATCGTCACCCACGCGGCGGAGGCGGCGAGAACCTGAAGGAGAAGGCGTTTCTTGGTCGCGTCCCAGTCAATGGACAGGATCGGAAACAGGTAGGCGAGATAGAGATACGCGTTCCCATCCTTGAACGCCACAACCGGGTCATGGAGGATGAGGCCGATGACGAAGCCGACGGTGACGGCGACGAGGAGCGGGACGAAGGGCGTCAGCCGCGGATCGCGCAACGACAGCTTCGTTCGCCGACACGCCAACGCGACTGCCCACGCCGCCATGACGGCGACGAACACGGCCATGCGCGACGAAAAGGAAAATCCGCCGACGTCGTAGGCGATCAGGTGGCCGTGCGAGTTCGCGAACAACTCGGCGAAGGCGATGAGCAGGCCGAGTTCGGGACGCTTCCAGGAAATCGCGAAGACGGCGGCGATTCCGACGGCGAGCGCGATTGCCGAGGCGATCGGAGACGGAAAGACGGCGATGGAAACCGCGAAGACGGCGGCAAGCCATGCGAGCGTCTTCCAGAACGGCCTTCCGAAGAATTGGTCGAGCATAGCGAGAGGGTCAGGAGGGTTTGATGAGGGACGCGACGAACGACAGGACGAGGAAGATCGGGTCCAGGACGACGAACAGGAGCCAGGCCGCGAATCCGTGATGCTTTCGCACGTATCGGCGCAGGCTGCGTCGAACCATCCCCTGTTTCTTCCAGGTCCCGACGCGGCTGAACGATCCGCCCTTCCGGTGCAGGATGGAAACGTCGCTATAATAACGAACCTTCCAGCCCGCGTCGACCGTCCTCCTGCAGAAATCGACCTCCTCGTACCAGAGAAAGAATCCGTCGTCGAGCAGCCCGATTCTGTCGATGACCTCGCGGCGAATGCAGAAGAAGGCGCCCATCACCTGGTCGACGTCCTGCGTGCGGCGATAGTCGAAGTCCTTCATCAGGTAGCGGCGAATAGGGGCGAGGTTCGGCAGGACGTGCGGAAGTTTCGACAGGAGCAGAAGCTGGTCGACCGGCGTCGGAAAATGCCAGACGCAATCCTGCTGCGAACCGTCGAGATTCTTCAGCGAGATTCCGCCGATGCCCACGTCCGCGTCGCGACGCATCCGCTCCTCGATCTCCGAGATCGCATCGGACTCGAAGATCGCGTCGGGATTCAGCAGGATAACGAACTCGCCTGTCGACTGGCGAATTCCAAGATTGCACCCGCCGGCGAAGCCGAGATTCGTCGCGCTGACGAGAAACCGGACGCGCGGATACGTCGCGATAAGACGGTTCGGATCGGACCCGTCGCCGTTGATCACGACGAAGATTTCCAGATCGTCCCTGTCGACGAACCGAAAGAGCGACGCGAGCATCCGCTCGACGTAATCGAGCGATTTGTACGAGACGGTCACGATGGAGATCATAGTCCGTGCTTTGCCGCGATAATGTGTCGCGCCTCGTCGTAGCGACGGACGGAGGGCGGCTTCCAGCCGAGGCGATGCCACGGGATCCTATAAAGAAACGACGGGCGCCACTGCGAGATTCCCGGGCGGTCGGAACGGTCGATGACGTGGAACAGCTCGCGGCGAACGAACGTGCCGAGGTAACCGTCCCCGAGCATCGTGAGCCAGACGTCCCAGTCCTGGAACCGCCTGATCGCCGGGTCGAAGCCGGGAAAATGTTCTCGGCGAATCAGGGACGTCGTGTGGACGAAGTTCATCCGTCGAAGCAGGCCCGCGTCGAACGCGAACGACGGGAACGACTTCCAACCGAATCGAAACCCGCCGTACGCATAGCTTGCCTCGGGGTGGTCGGCGAGCGCCTTCTCCATCGTCGCGAGCATGTCGGATGCCATCACGACATCCGCGTCGCAGAAGATCACGAGGTCGCCCGTCGATCGCGTGAACCCGTTGTTCCTCGCGGCGTTGCCGCCCTGGTTCGCCTGCGTAACGATCGTCACCCGGCCGACGAACGACGCGAGGACTCGCACCGTGTCGTCGGTGCTGCCGTCATTCACGACGATGATCTCATCGGGCTTTCGTGTCTGAACAAAAATAGAGTTCAAGCATTCCGCGATTGTTTTCGCGTGCTGGTACGATGGGATGATGACGGAGATCTTCACAGGCATTCCTTCAATTTCGCAAACTGTCTCTCGGTCGAAAACTCGTCGGTCGTCCGCGCGCGAGCCGCCTCGCCCAACCGCCTCCGCTCACCCTCGTTCGTCGCCAAACGATATATTGCGGTTGCAAGCGCGGCAACGTCTCCATCCTCGACGAGAATCCCAGTGACCCCGTCGATCACGGCCTCGTCGACGCCCGGCATATCCGTCGCGATCGACGGGACGCCATGCAGCGCCGCTTCGAGATACACCATCCCGAACCCTTCGCGGTCGACGGGATCCGCGACGACGGGCATCACGAAGAGATCGGCGGAGGCATAATGGTCGGCGAGCCGCTCGTCCGTCGCGTCGCGGATTATCGTGACGCGATCGTCGAGCTTAAGATCGGATATGCGACGGGCAATCGTCTCGAGATGCGGGCCGTCGCCGACGATCGCGTATCGGATGGAGAGGTCGGGGTTATCTCGTCGAAGGAGCGCGATCGCTTCAAGAACGCGAACGTGGCCCTTACGGGCAACGAGACGAGCGACGGTCACGAGGCTGATGGAGACCTCGTCGCGGAACATCCCATTGACCACATCAGCTCGCAGCGACGGATAAACCACGACCGTCCTCTTCGCCCCGAACTCCGCCCTCACCTCCCTCTCCAGCGCCGCCGAATTCGCGACGACGACCTTCGCCCCGCGCAAAACCATCCGCGCGACGATCCGCTTCGCCCAGCGCGTCTTCGCAAGTCCCACGTCCATTCCGTGGACGATCACGACGTACGGCGTTCCCGTCATCCACCGAAAGACCATCGCCGCCGTTCCGATCGGAAGGACATGACTCACGACGATCTGAGAAACGTCCCGACGGTCCAGGCAGAACCGTCGAAGCGCCTGCCACCACCTAGTCGACGGGTCCAAGACGACGACTTCGACGGAACCTGAAAAGTACTGGGCAAGATTGCCAAGGTATCTCGCGACTCCGCCGCGTGACGGCGCGTAATCAGTCGTGTACAGCCTCGTCTTCTTTTGCATAGGAAAATTTCCGTCGAATCAGTCGCGACGCGGAGGCAAGATGCTGGGTTCGGATCGAACGGGTCAGGGCGAGCATGCCGACGTAGAGGACGACGGCGATCGGCAGGACCGGGTAGAACCCCGAGTACGGACGAATCAGGCGCGTCGCGATTCCCATTGCCGCGGCGGAGAAGACGATCGGGACGACGGTCCTTAGCAGTCGATCGATCCCGTAGTTCGGGATGACCTTCGGGATGAACCAGAACCCTGCGCCGAACAGGAAGACGAAGCTGATTACCGCGGAATACGCAGCCCCGAGCAGCCCGAACGCGGGGATGAGCAGAAGGTTGCAGATCACGTTGATGACCATCGTCGCGCCCATCACGGCCGTTTTCGTCGCCTGCCTGTTTGCGGCGTTCAGAAGCGAACCTACGGGAAAATCTAGGAATATCGGGATGAGGACGAAGATGAGCGTGGCGAGAACCGGGGCGGCGTCGACGTACCCGTCCCCGGCGAGCGCGATCGCGTCGCCAGCCACGGCCCAGAGTCCGAACGCGATCGGGGCCGCGAGGATCGTCATGTACCAGATGGCGTCGTCGAACAGCCGCGAGAGCCCGTCCGTGTCCTTCTTTCCCACCATCGCACTCATTCCGGGATAGAGCGCGGCGACGAACGCCATCGGGAGAAACTGAAACGCGTACGTGAACTTGTACGCCACCGCGTAGACGCCGACCGCGGCCGTCCCGATGATCTTTGAAATGATGATCGAGTCGACGAAGGAGTAAACCTTCACGAAGATCCCCGCGAGGGCGAACGGGATCGCGGCGATAAGGAGCGTTCGTATCGCCTTTTCGTCGAATCGAGGCCGCAGGATGCTCCAGCCGTAGATCGAAACGACGCGACGCGCGGAGAACAGCGCGTTGAACGTCGAGCCCGCGAGGAGGACGAGCACGAGGAGATGCAGCGACGGGCGCGTCATCAATACGAGTCCGCCGAACAGGAGCGTGCACGTCTGCCCGACGAAGATGCCGAGCGACTCGAAGCGCAGCGCGTGGTTTCCGCGGAGGACGCCGTAGAACAGCAGGCTGGCGGCATCCGCCAGCATCACGAGCGACGCGATGAGGACGAGCTCGCGGACGGTCGAGTCGTACCCGAGCGCCCATGACATGGCGATCGCCCCGACGGTCGCAAGCGCCATGAACGGAACCTTGAGCCAGAGCGCGCGACGAATCAGATCCGCGGCACGCTCCGGAAACTTTGCCACGTCGCGTATCACCACCGGCGTCACGCCAAGGTCGGAAACCGTAGAGAAGATCGCGGTGATCGACAGCGCGAGGAAGTAATCCCCCGTCGCCTCGGGCCTCATCACGCGCGCAAGCAGCAGGAAATAGAAAAATGCGAGCGCCTTTTGCGCGACGGACGCGACGGTAAGATAGAGGGTATTTTTGGCGACGGGTGTGGACATATCGGGCTAGGACTTGAAAACGTGCTCCGTTCGCTCCGGCTTGCCATGGATCAGGAAGTTATAGACGACCTTGTGGATTCCGTCCAGGCGCGGAAACGTCGTTTCTACGCCAATATAAACGCTATTCGGATCGTGCTTTCCGGCCGCTCGCAGGTCCGTAATCTCAATTCGGTCCGCGCCTCGGGCCATAAGCGGACGGACGATCGCGTCGCCGATGCCCCGCGTGAGCGCGATTGAAAAGGTCTCGGCGGATTTTTCAGACGCGAGGCGAACGAAATCCGTTCGAACGGAAGACGGAAGCGTGGTGAGTTTTGAAAGGATATCCTGGAACGATTCCTTCGCGGCCACTTCGAGCTTCCGCGAAGAAACCGCCTTTGACTTCTGTCCGTCGACGTAATGGAACGTCCCTGACGGGATCATGACTCCGAAAATTCTAAGAGCGTCTACGTCGCGAATGACCGCGGCGCTGCGAATACGAAGATTCTGAACGGATGCCTCGAACGTCGGGCTCGGGGACGAGAACGCCTGGGCGGCACAGTCGTTCTTCTGCCGATAGAACGCCACAAGGCTCGCGCGCAACCGCATTCGTTCGGTCGAATAGCCCGGCGAGGCGGTCATGCCGTCAGAGACCATGTCGCCCGGCAACTCAACGGACCTGATCGAGTCGATTCTCTTCTGATAATACTCCGCGATCACGGGAATCGCGTCCGGGACCATCGAGAGCGGGATGTCGAGAAGCTGCATGGCCAACGCGGGTCGACTTTCCCGTTCGGCGAATATCCGATGCGCATCGATGCGGCTCGCGATCGATGCGACGACGGATCGAAATGCCGTACCCTCGGCCTGCGGCAGCCGATCGTAAAGATGCGCATAGACGTCGCCACCGAGATACTGTCCGATCTGAGATCCGCTTGCGCCGTCGCGCACGAACGCCACCACCTCGTCCTTGATCCGTCGTGCCGCAAATTCCGCGGGAGTTTCTGCTCCTGCCTTTTTTTTGCGCTCTCCTCGCTGAAACAAATGGAGGAGTTTGTGATGAATGAAGTGCTGGCGCTCATGCGTCAAAACCTGATTGTATCCATAGGAACCATCCGTGGACTTGATGACGATGACAGGAGTGGAGAGAACGCCCGCGACACCGATCGAGTTGGAATCAAACTTCGGGTCGAGGGCCAGGGTCGCATGAAACGTCCCTCCGTGCTGGAGCAAAGATTCGACCTGCCTCGTGAACTCGTCCGCGGTTCGTCCGGGGAGCGAAGGGTCCGTGAAGATATTATAGTCGGTCGGGCTCGGGCAGCTCAGGATCAGATAACCCTCGCGACGAACAAGCGTCACGGGCCCGATTGATTCCCTGCCGGTTCGCGCGGAAAATAAAAGCGCTCCGAGCGACTCCGCGGATGCGTCGCCGAACGCGTCGATCGATTTTTTTTTGAGAAATCGCTCTTCGGACTTCGCATTTTGGATCAATTCCCCATAGTCCGCGACAACCTCCTTTGCGGCGGCCCGAACCGTCATGTCCGGCATCCTGGACATAAGCCTGCCGACGAGCGCCGAGTCGGCGCCGTAATCTGAGGAGGACAGCAAACGCTCAAGCTCGATGAGCGAGGCAACGTTCTTTTGCCGGCGTTCCATGTTCCGGGCAAGAAAGGTCCATTCGAGTCGATCGAATCGCTCATGGAACTCCTGCGTTCGCTTGAAAGATCCGTCAGCCATAATGCAACCATTTTACTCTCTCCGTCCTCTTCTGACAACGAAAAACCGTCCTGCGCGGGACGGTTTGTACGTTGGTCGTTTCGTAGCCAATTCGTCGGTTCGTATCCTCTGCCTTATCGCTTCGCCCACTGCGGAGAGCGGCGCGCTCCGGTGTGGCCGTACTTCTTGCGCTCGCGCACGCGCGCGTCGCGGGAGAGGTAGCCGAGCTTTTTCAAGGTCGGGCGGAAGTCGATGCTGATGACGATGAGCGCGCGGGCGATGCCGAGGCGAACCGCGTCGGCCTGGCCGTGCACGCCTCCGCCGGCGACCACGACGGAGACATCGTACTTGTTCTCCGTTCCCGTCGCGACGAACGGGGCGTTCACCGCCTGCTGCAGCGTGAAGAGCGGAAAGTATTCCGACATCTCGCGGCCGTTGACCGTGATCTTGCCCGAACCTTCCGGCATGAGGCGAACCTGGGCGGTGGCCTCCTTGCGGCGGCCAAGTCCCGGGATGTATTTTGCAGTCGTTTCGCTCATATTAGTTCGAGATAGTCAGACGGCGCATGCGGGGCGAGCGATGGGTGTTCTTCGGAAGCATGCGGTCGACCGCGCGGCGGAGGACGTCGGCCGGATCCTTGGCCCAGACGGTCTTCATAAGCGTGGCGGACAGTCCGCGCGGCCCGCCGGTGTGGGCGTAGTACGTCTTCTGCTCCATTTTGTTGCCGGTGACCTTCATCTGCGAGGCGTTCTTCACCTCCACGGCGTCGCCGTCGTCGACGTTCGGCGTCCAGGTCGCCTTGGTCTTGCCGATGAGCGTCATGGCGATTTGGGTCGCGAGGCGTCCCGGGGCCATTCCTGCCGCGTCGAACGATTGAATTGCGCGAGTGTTCTTTGTCATATGGTTAGACGAGTTCGATTTGAACCACGTCGGCAGCATCGCTCATGCGGTGCCCGAGCTTGACGATGCGCGTGTAGCCGCCCGGTCGGGTTGCATATCGGGGTCCGAGCACCTCCAAGATCTTCTTCACCGGATGTTCGGTGTAGAAGAACTTGAGAAGATTGCGGCGAGTGGCGAGCGACGGGATCTTTCCCGAGGTAATCGCGCGCTCCACCAGCGGCTTGACCGCCTTTGCCTTGGCCTGCGTGGTCTGCACCTTTTCGTACAGAATCACGCTTGCCGCAAGGTTGCGAAGCAAGGCTTCGCGCGGAGCTTTTTCACGGCCGAGTTTTACGCTCTTTTTCCGATGACGCATACAAGTGGTTATTCCGCGCCTTCCTCCGAAGCGGACGGATTTTGCAATAGAATGGAGAAATAATCGATGAGGATCTTCGCGGACTCCTTCACGGCCTCTTCCGCGGTGATCGTGCCGTCCGTCTCAATGTTCATGACGAGCTTGTCGTAGTTCGTAATCTCTCCGACGCGCGTGTTTTCCACGCGGTAACCGACGTTTCGAACCGGCGAGTAAAGCGCGTCGATGGCGATCGTTCCGATGTCGTTGATCTCGCCCGTCCGCTGCTCGGTCGGGATGTATCCGCGTCCGCGACCGACCGTCAGCTCAAGCTCGAACGTTCCGCCGTCGTCCGTGATCGTCGCGATCTTCATGTCCGGATTGACGATCTCGACGTCGGCGTTCGCGTCGAGGTCGCCTGCTGTGACCACGCGAGATCCCTTCACCTTCAAGCTGAGCTTGACCGGTTCCTCGCTGAAACACTTCAGGCGAAGTCCCTTGAGGTTGAGGATGATCTCCAGCATGTCTTCCTTGACGTTCGGGATCGCCTGGAACTCGTGCGTTCCACCCTTGATCTTGACCGCCGTTACCGCCGAACCCGGCAGGGACGACAGCATGACTCGGCGAAGCGCGTTTCCGAGGGTCGTTCCATAACCGTGAAAGCACGGCTCAACGACCAAGACGCCCTCGTTGGGACGAGCGCCTGGTTCAAATTTGATCGTCGAAGGGAGAAGAATGCTCTCCATAGGCTCGCAAAAAATTAGCGAGAATAAAATTCAACGATGAGGGTCGGGTCGAAAATGGTCTTCAGGTCCTCTCCGGCAGGAAGAGAGGTAACCTTTCCAATCAAGGTGGCGGAATCAACCGTCAGCCAGCGCGGTGGCTCCTTCTTCTGCACGCGTTCGTTCATTCCAACGAGCAGGCCCTTCGCTTTCTTGTTCTCCTTGAAGGTGAGGACTTCCCCGACGTTCACGGAGTAGGAAGGAATGTCCACGAGCTTTCCATTGATCATGATGAAGCCGTGTCCGACCATCTGACGAGCCTGGCGGCGGGTCTTTCCGAAGCCGAGGCGGTAGATGACGTTGTCGAGGCGGCGTTCAAGCGTCTGGATCAGGTTGTCCGCCGTGTTTCCCTCCTTGGCCGTGGCGGCCTCGAAGTATTTGCGGAACTGGCGCTCCATGACGTTGTACAGGCGCTTTGCCTTCTGCTTCTCGCGCAGCTGGATGCCATACGAGGAGAGGCGCGGCTTTTTCATGGCTTGTGCCGGTCCGTGGACTCCCGGGGGGAAATTACGGCGTGTAAGCGCGCACTTTTCCTTGCCACAAAGGGAGACGCCCTCGCGTCGGCACATCTTGCAGGTTGTCATCAATGTCTTTCCCATAGCAGAGATTAGACGCGACGCGCCTTTCGGGCGCGGCATCCGTTGTGAGGAAGCGGGGTAAGGTCCTTAATGCTCGTGATGCTGAATCCGTTGGCGTTGAGGGCGCGCACGGCCGAGTCGCGGCCGGAGCCGACTCCCGAGACGAACACCGCGACGTCGCGGAGGCCGCTCTCCTTCACCTTGTCCGCGATGGTCTTGATGATCATGCTCGCGGCGTACGGCGTGGCCTTCTTCGGACCGCGGAACCCGCAGGCGCCGGCGCTCGACCAGGCGAGCGTGTTGCCGTTGAGGTCCGTGACGGTTACGATGGTGTTGTTGTAGGTCGCCTGGATGAACGCGCATCCCGTGGAAACCTGACGCATCACCTTGGCCTTCGCTTTTTTGTTGGTGGAAACTTTTACGGTTGCCATAGGGGATTATGTCTTGGTAAGTGCGCGACGTCCGGATCCCATCGTCTTGCGCACGTTTCCGCGCACGGTGCGGGAGTTGGTCTTTGTGCGCTGGCCGCGAACCGGCAGCTTGCGCATGTGGCGCGTGCCGCGGTAGCTGCCCGTGTCCTTCAGACGCTTGATGTTGGACATGATGTCGCGGCGAAGGTCGCCCTCGAGGCGATGGCTCTTCTCGAGCGCCTCGCGGATGAGGGTCACCTGTTCCTCGGTCATGTCCTTCACGCGAAGGGACGCGTCGAGCCCGACCTGCTTCAGGATGGAGGCGGACGTGGTGTCGCCGATTCCGAAGACGTAGGTGAGCGCGATGATGATGCGCTTGTTGTTGGGGAGTGTAACTCCGGCGATTCTTGCCATATATTATCCCTGGCGCTGCTTATGGCGCGGGTTCTTACAAATAACACGGACCCGTCCTTCACGGCGGATCACCTTACAATCGCGGCAGATAGCTTTTGCGGATGCGCGAACTTTCATAGACTAGAAGCGATAAACAATTCTTCCCTTTGTAAGGTCGTACGGGCTCATTTCAATCTTCACGTCGTCTCCCGGCAGAATGCGTATGCGATTCATGCGCATCTTTCCGGACAGATGCCCGGTGATGTACTGGCTATTTTCCAACTTGATCTTGAATTGAGCGCCTGGGAAAAGTTCTTCGACCTTCCCGCGCATCTCAATGAAATCTTTTGCACCTTGTTCGCTCATAATCGTCAAGATTCTATCAGTTGAGCGAAAAAATGCAAGGGGGTGTGGATAGCTGAATGCGGCGGTATTGTACGTTTTTGCGACGAAGGTGTCAAGGGATGGACAATCATACGGTCAGAGTCGCCTTGATTCGACGAATTCCCGCGGCCACCGCTTCCTCCTTGGTGATGCGGAAAGCCCCGAGTTCCTTGGTGTTTTCTACGTGCGGACCGCCGCAGACCTCCCGTGAATAGTACCCCGCATCCATCGCCTGCCCTGAGCCTGTCGAAGGGTCGCCGATGAAGTACACCTTGATCTTTCCCCCGAGCGACGCATACTTATCCTCAAACACCCCGATGGCGCCGCGCCTCTTCGCCTCGTCGAGCTCCAGAATCTCGAAGTGGACCGGAAGTGCGCGGCGAATATTCTCGTTCACGATGTCCTCGACCTGCGTGATCTGCTCCGGCGTCATCTTGTCCCCATGCGAGAAGTCGAACCGCGCCCGCTCGGCCGTGATGTTCGACCCGCGCTGAAACACGTGGTCGCCGAGGACGGTCCGCAACGCCTGATGCAGCATGTGCGTAGCCGTATGCAGCCTCACGACCTCGGCCGAATGGTCCGCCAGCCCGCCCGTGAATTTCTGCTCCGATCCGGCCCTAGACAGGTCCTGGTGCTTCTTGAACTCGCCTTGGAACACGTCCCTGTCGACGATTTGTCCCTTTTCGCGCGCCAGCTCCTCGGTCAGCTCCCACGGAAAACCGTACGATTGATAAAGATTGAACGCGTCGATTCCCGAAACGACGGACGAAGACGCGAAGATCTTCTCGAACTCCTTCAATCCTTTTTCAAGCGACGTCTTGAACTTCGCTTCCTCTTTGACGATCTCGTCCGCGATGAACGCCATCTTCGCGCCGAGCTCCGGATACGCGCCGCGATACGTCTCGACGTACGCCGCAACCACCGAGCCGCAGAACGCGTCGTCGGCCCCGAGCTTGTGAGCGAACCGGATGGCGCGGCGCACGAGGCGGCGCACGAAGTATCCCTGGTCCTTGTTCGAAGGGACGACGCCGTCCGCGATCAGGAACGTCGCGGCGCGCAGGTGGTCGAGCGCGACCCGAAACGCGTATGTTTCCGACGCGTTCATCCCGTACGTCTTTCCCGTTACTTTTTCGATAGACGCGCGCGCGCCGTCGAATAGGCTGATCCTAAAGATGTCCGGGTCGTCGTTCACCGCCATCGCCAAACGCTCCAACCCCCCGCCAAAATCGACGTTTCGCTTCGGAAGCTCCACAAAGCCCGCGTCCGTCTTCACGTACTGCATGAACACGTTGTTCCCGATCTCCACGAACCGCCCGCAGTCGCAGTTCACATGGCACGGAAGCTTCGCGAAGCTCGACGTTTCGTGCAATCCGCGCTCGATTCCGTAATCCCAGAACATCTCCGTGTCCGGCCCGCCCGGCTCTCCCACAGGCATCTTGTCCGGCGTCCCGGAGCGCGACCACCAGTTTTTCTTCTCCTCGTAGTAGAAGATTCTCCCATTGGCCATTCCGTCGCGCTCCGAGAAATCGACCGCCTTCGCGTCGATTCCAACGGACGAATACGCCTCCTGCCAGTATCCGACCGTCTCCTCGTCCTTCGGAATCCCAATCGCGTCGTTCCCGCGGAAGACGGTCACGTACAGCCGCTTCGGATCGATCAGAAGCTCCCTGGTCAGAAACTCAAACATCCAGCCGACCTGCTCCTTCTTGAAATAATCCCCGAGCGACCAGTTCCCGAGCATCTCGAAGAACGTCGTGTGCCGGTTGTCGCCTACCTCCTCGATGTCGCCCGACCGAAAGCACTTCTGCGAGTCCGCGATGCGCGTCCCCTCGGGATGCGTCTCGCCAAGCAGGTATGGAACCATCGGCTGCATGCCGGAGCCGGTAAACAGCGTGGTCGGGTCGTTTTCCGGAAGAAGCGACGCGGACGGTATGACGACGTGCCCGCGCGCCGCGAAAAAGTCGAGATATGCCTTGCGAATTTCGGATGCGTTCATAGTAGCCGTAGTGTGCCAGATCATTTGAAAGTTAACCAGCTCCCTCCGCCACGACGGTCTCTTCCGGCTCTGCCTTCTTCAATACGCGGCGCTGGACGCCGGCGAGGACGTCCGCGAGTTCCCTGCTCTTCAACGCGTGGCAGATGGCGACGTACGCGACAAGGCCCGCTCCTCCCGCGACGAGTCCCTGGAACAAAACTCCGAGGAACGTGTCGAGCGGAACGAGGACGACGATGAGCGGCTTGAGGAACTGGACGGTGACGGCGCAGGCGGTGGCGGCGGTGACGATGACATAGAGCGACCTGAGGATGCTCGACTCGTGGAGCGTTCCCATGCGCTGGCGGAGCGAGACCCACAGCAGGACGCAGTTCGCGAACGCGCCCACGGTGAACCCGATAGCCATGCCGGCGACGCCAAGCTCGCGGGCGAAATACAGGCCGCTGACGAACGAGAGAACCGCCGAGACCGCTCCCATCGTAAGCGGGGTCGTCGTGTCCCGAAGCGCAAAGAATCCGCGCGCGAGGATGTAGACGGCGCACTGCGGGGCGAAGCTGAGCGTGAAGAACGCGAGGGTGTCGGCGGCACGGATGGTGTCGGCCCAGCCGAACAGCCCGGCGCCGGCGACCACGCGGACGATTTGGGCGCGGAGGACCAGGAAGACGAGCATGAGCGGGACGGAGAAGAACAGGATGTGGCGGATGGAATGCTCGAACGTGCCGATGAACCGTTTATTATCGCGCGACTCAATCGCCTCGGAAAGCGCCGGAAACGCCGCGATGGCGTAGGAGACGCCGACGATTCCGACCACGAAGAACTGAATGTTGTACGCTACCTGGAAGACGGTCACGCTCCCGACGGCGAGGGTCGTGGCAAGAACGGTGAGCGCGACGAACGAAATTTGGTTCACGGCAACGCCGAGCATCCGCGGGCCGGTGAGCCGCGCGAGCTCGCGGAGGTCGGGATCCTTTCGCGACAGATGCGGCTTGTACCGGTATCCCGCCTCGAGCGCGCCGTACAGCTGGACGAGAAAATGCAGGAACGCGCCGAGCACGACGCCCCAGGCAAGCCCGATGGGGCCGAACGCCGGGGTGAGCCAAAGCGCGCCGGCGATAATTCCGACGTTGTAGAAGATCGGCGCGAGCGAGAACAGCAGGAACCGCTTCATCCCCTGCAGGACGCTGCCGTACACGACGGAAAGCGCGAGGACGAACTGCGCGAGAAGCATCACGCGCGTGTTGTCCGCCACGAGTCCGCGCTGAACCGCGTCGAACCCTGGCGCCATCAGCTCGGAAAGCGGGTCGGCGAATACGAACAGGGTCGCGCACGCCGCGGCCATTACGATCCCGATGGCGTTCAGCGCGTTGTTCGCGAACTCCCAAGCGCGCTTCTTCTGCAGCGGGTTGTGCCAGTAGCGCGTGAAGATCGGGATGAATCCAGCGGACAACGACCCGACCACGAGGAGGCTGAAGAGGAGATCGGGGAGGCGGAATGCCGCGTAGTACGCGTCGAGCGTGGATCCGGCGCCGAAGTGCCCGAGCAGGATGCGGTCGCGCATGAGCCCGACGATCCGGCTCGCGAAGGAAAGCATCCCCACGATCGCGGCGGCGCCGACGACGGACTTGGACTCATTGTTGAGAAACTTGAACACACGCCTAGTCGTCGAGATTTCGAACATGAAGCTTCTTGCTCTTCGGTCGATCGAGTGCCTCATCGTCCTCGCCGACGGTTGTGATATGCCCTCCATGAGCATTCTCGTCCTCCGAAGCCCTGGCAAGGGCGTACGTGTATGCGACGACCTTAGACAGCCGCGAGAGGCGCGCAATCATGCCGAGTCCGATGAGCAGGAGAAACGAGAGGAACCCGAGGAGAACGAGGACGACGCGGTTCTGAAGGGTCCAGAACGGAACATGGACGAGGGTGGAATCCCTTGAGGTAACGCCGGACGAATCGGTCACGGAGAATGTCACGTCGAAGTCTCCGCTTGTCACGTAGGTATGCTGGACTTCCGATCGGGATGACGTGACGCCGTCGCCGAAGTCCCATTGGTATTGGTAACCGTTTCCATCCGGGACGATCGCGGCGAACGAGAAGGCGTTCCAGGCGGAGCGTGCGTGTTGAAATATCGCGTTGGGAGAAAATCCGAGCGGGACGGGCGCGTGCGTGGCGGCCGCTGGGGTCTCCGTTACGGCGGCCGTCCCTGGAAGCGTCGCTGGCTCGGGGACGGGTTCGACGATCGGCGCGACCTCGGTGACGGGCGCCGCGACAGGCTTCGGCGCGGGCTTGTCCTCCGAAGCCGTAGCGGAGGAGGAAGCCGGAACCACGACCGGGACGGCCGCGACGGGCGTTGGCGCGGCGGCAGCGACCTTCGAGCGCGTCTTGTCCGTGGGATACGCGTCCTTCGCGTCCGAGACACCGTCGCCGTCCGTGTCCGTCACGAGCGTATCCGAGCCGTTTTCCTTTTCCACGTCGTCCGTCGCGCCGTCGCCGTCATCGTCATCGTCGCACGCGTTTCCGAATCCGTCGCCGTCGGTGTCCTTCTGATTCGAATTCGAAGCGTCGACGCAGTTATCGCTCGCGTCCTGAACGCCGTCGCCGTCCTCGTCGAGCACGGGCGCATACAGCTTCGTGAGCGCGCTGTCGTTCGAGGAGTTCCCGTCCTTCGGATCCGTGCCGCGAATCTCCGCGCGAATGTTGAATGGCGCTTGCGGCACGATGAAATCGACGTACACCTCCTCCGGAACCCCGTCCGCGCGTACGGAAATAATGAGCGATTCCCCAATAACGGCGGAACCCTGGTAAAACGTGACGTAACCGTCCACGTCCGCGTCTCCCACGTTCTTCACCTGCGCATAAACCCGGACCGTTCTCCCCGAGATCAGATCGTCCAAAATAAAGATTGACGACTGATCGATGGAAAGGTCTGCCGTCGACGCGAGCGCGATCGACGGAGACACGAGCAGGGCGATGGCGAGGGCGCGTATTTTCATAGCAAGATGACTTCGTCGCCGGTTTCGACCCAGAATTCGCTGGCTTCGTCGTGCGAGAGATGAAGGGACAGGGCGAACGTCGGATGGACGCGGACGCTGACGAGCTCGATCGCCGTCTCGGGATGGCCGACCGGCGCGAGCGTCACCAGCTGGTGGTGCTCGACGCCGAGCTTTGCCGCGTCGCGCTCGTTGCAGTGCAAGTGCCGCGCCGGAATGATGACGCCATACCTGACCGTCGCCTTCCCATTCGAACCGATCAGTTCGCACGAGCCCGTTCGGCTCAGGTCGCCCGACAAGCGAACGGGCGCGTCAATCCCAAGCGCGAACGCCTCGGTCGGCGACAGCTCAACCTGCGTCTCCTCGCGCTCCGGCCCGAGAACGCGGACCGCCTCGAGCTCGACGCCGTTCGGACCGACGACGCGCACGGTTTGATCCGTTGAGAACTGCCCTCGGTGCGCTAGCTCCGACCGCTTCGTTAACTTCTCCGAACCGAAAAGCACCTCCCTGTCGGCATGGGACAGATGGACGTGGCGATATTGGACATGAACCGGAATCGTCGTTTTCATGCGATTTTCTTTTGTTTCTTCGCGCGCTTCTTGCCATGCCCGAA
>CALRGA010000017.1 GCA_943357025.1 Candidatus Uhrbacteria bacterium RIFOXYB12_FULL_58_10
CGCATAGATTTTTTCAGCCAGCGCGAACTCCTCCGGCGTGTTCACGCCGATCGACTCTTCCGGCAGAATCTCGGATCCCGCGATATCGTGACCCTGCGTCACGGCGAGTTCGATGAGATCGGTGAGGTAATACTCGCCCTTCGCGTTGAGGTTCCTGACCTGCCGGATGTTTTCCCAAAGCCATTTCGCGTCGAAGCAGAACATCGCGGGGTTGACCTCGCGGATCTCGCGCTCGGAATCCATCGCATCCTTGTACTCCCGAATGCCGAAGATATGGCCGTTCACATCGCGCAAAATGCGGCCCCAGTGCAGGAATGCCGAATGCCAGCCGTCGAACGACGGGACCGTGGTGGTCATGATCGTCACGGCCGGAGAGGTCGCGGAGTGAATCTCGACCAGGCGGCGCAGCGCGTCCTGCGACACGAACGGATGGTCGCCATAGAGGACGATCACCGCGTCGGACTCGCCGACCGCGTCCTTGGCGGACATCACCGCGTGGCCCGTGCCGAGCGGCTCCTCCTGGATCGCGTAGCGGCACGACTCGCCGAACGCCTCGCAGACGCCCGGGCCGCTGTCCGGGTTGACGACGACCACCGGGACGCCGTCGATTCCTGATGCCTTGATCGATTCAATCAGGTGCTGAAGGATCGGCTTTCCGCCGATCGTGAGCAAAACCTTGGGCTTGTCGGAACCCATCCGCGTTCCCTTCCCGGCCGCCAGAATGACAGTGCGAAATTTCATATCGCGGACAGTTTATCCCTTGAACGACATCCAGGCAATGCCAAGGACAAACCCGACGGTCACGGAAAGGCCGTACTTTAGAACGACGCAGACCCAGCATGTTTCTTCGTCCATAGGGGGAGAGTTTCTGGTATTTAGATCTGATAGCTAGTATATGCCCGATGCCCGATACAGGATACAGACTACGGGATAAAAAAAGACCCTCGAAGGGGTCAGCCGGAAGAACGCATGTCCAGCCAGTATAGAATCTCGTCGGTGCGGACGAAGCCGAGGGCCTCGTACGTCTTGGTCGCGGGGACGTTGTCCTTGGCCACCTGAAGGTCGACATGCGCGCAGCCGAGAACGACGGCCTTGCGAACGAGCTCGCCCACGAGGGAGCGGCTGATGTTGCGTCCGCGATGGGGGACGTCGACGACGACGCGCTCGATCCGGCCGACGGGACAGGACGCCGGGCCGGCATGAATCAGGGCGAGTTCGGCGTAGGCGGCAATCTGCCCGTCCACGGTCGCGACCATTGGGAAGAAGAGCCCCGAATCGACATGAAGTCGAACCTCAAACTCGTTCGAGACGTACGGCCCTTTGCTGACAAACCCCAGGAACGTGCGTCGGATCCCGAGGTATTCGCCGGCCGGCATCGAGCGAACGATCACGTCCGGGACGACGGTCGGCTGGATCTTCGCGTCCTTTCGACGCATCCCGACGTCTCCCTCGATTCGCTCGAACTTCATCGACCTGGCGGCCGTGCAGAGCTGCGGGTTGTGCGGGGTGGACGACACGTAGACGGCGGCCAGATTGAGTCGGGCCGCATACTGGCGGAACATCGCGAGAAATGGCCGGAGCGCCTTGTCAGGGCCGTAGACGGAGCGAATGCGCAGGATTTCGCCGCGCGTCGGATGAAACTGAATCGTTCCCTCGGCGAATCCCCACACGCGACCGTCCTCGACGGCAACGAGTGGAAAATATCTTCCGGAATTGCGCGCCCGTTCCAAGTAAGCCGGCTCGACCTTCATTTCATTCGGCAGGACATGACCATCGTCTAACGGCAGAATATCCACGTTTCTCTCCTGAGAACTCGAAAAACGTACCAAATTTCAATCGGCGCGTCAACCTATTCGAACAACGTCTCGCGCTCGGGACGAAGACGTACGCTTTGCTTCTGAGAAATAAACGCGATGAGATACTGAATGAGAATCGATCCCAGAAGAAGCAGGGTGACAAACAGGACACCCGTTACGCTGACCGAAAGGACCGTTGCGCCCCTTCCGAGCCCGAGCAGCAAAACATTCATCGCCATGAACAGAGAGACGAGCTGAAGGCTGTCGACGGATCTCTGCGTGGCCTTTGCCTGGAGACCGTCGAATATGGCGATCGTCGCGTTCAGATAATTCTGCGTCATGTCCCAGAGATAGCGTACGTACTCGTGCGTATCGAGAAGCGTCTCGAACTTGTACTCGAGAAAGCGATCGAGGTATGCGTTGATCTTCTGCGCAGATACGACCTTTTGCCTGGTGCGGACATAGGCTCCCATCTGGTCGATGCGCGCGTCGATAAGGTTGATGGTCTTTTGATAATCAGCGAGCTCGTGGCGATATCTCGACGCATCCGATCCGTTGAACTTCGGCTGCTCCTTTATCTTGGAAATGTTTTCCCATAGCTGTCGGTGAATGCCGAGATAGCGATGAAGCTGAGACTTGAACTCGCGAAAGAATATCTCTGACTCGACGATATCACGGACGAGACGCTTCGGCGCGCCGTCGATGACGACGAGCTCGTGGCCGCGGTACAGGTGTGTTTTTTTAGCTACGACGGAAGAATGCATTCCCTGGTCGAGCGACGCGAAAATACCATCCACGTCTTTTTTGCTTGCGTCCTCGACGGTCACGATGAACGGATAGACGGACTTGATGGCGGTAAGCTCCCTCGGAACGGGGGCGCCCTTGCTGAATAAGAGCGAGAACGCCTTCGAGAGCTTCTTTTCGTAATATTCCTCGATCTCTGCCTGATCTTCTCTTAACGACGAGACGGGCTTTTCAAGAACGATGAGGCCGTCCTCATAGACGCGACAGACGATTCCGTCCCGCGTCGTGATAAGGACGCATTCGAGCGGCCCGGATTCCCTGGAAACTTCCTTGATCGCGAGTGACGCGACAACCTGTCTCAGGTCCGTTGCGGAAACGCCCGTGGTCGTACCAGTGACATAAGGATCGAACTTCCCATCGTTCAGGAGATTCCAAACCTCGGTAAGATGAAGCGTGGTTCGCTGAAACCACCCGCCGATGGAAATCGTTTGAATGACCATATCCTCAGATCGGTTATGCGGCCATTGTACCTAAAAATTCCCCATCTTGCGATGCGGAATCTTTGGTTGAAAGAGTTTCATTGTCCTGGCGCCCACCTACTTTCGCGCAATCGCACTATCATCGGCCCCATGCGGCTTAACTGCTGTGTTCGAGATGGGAACAGGTGTGACCCGTTGGGAAGTGGCACCAAGACAATGGAACCCTTTCTTGTTTTGAGTGGAGAGATCTGATCCAAACTGACAGTGGTTGTAGAGCTCGACTTATTAGTACCGCTCCGCTACACGTGTTACCACGCTTCGACGTACGGCCTATCAACCTGCTGGTCTCGCAGGAGTCTGATAACGAGGACTTATCTTAGGGTCGGCTTCGTGCTTAGATGCTTTCAGCGCTTATCCGAACCAGACGCCGCTACCCGGCAATGCCCTTGGCAGAACAACCGGTACACAGGAGGTCTGTCCATCTCGGTCCTCTCGTACTAGAGATGGATCCCTTCAATCCTCAAACGCCCATGGTAGATAGGAGACCGAACTGTCTCACGACGTTCTGAACCCAGCTCACGTACCGCTTTAATTGGCGAACAGCCAAACCCTTGGGAGCTTCTTCACCCCCAGGATGCGATGAGCCGACATCGAGGTGCCAAACCGCATCGTCGCTGTGGACGCTTGGATGCGATCAGCCTGTTATCCCCGGAGTAGCTTTTATCCGATGAGCTTCCGCCGTCCTATTTCGTACGGTCGGATCACTAACTTCCGCTTTCGCGACTGCGCGACTTGTCGGTCTTGCAGTAAAGCAGGCTTTTGCGTTTGCACGTCCAGCGCGATTTCCATCCGCGCCAAGCCTACCTTTGTAAACGCCTCCGTTACCTTTTAGGAGGCACCCGCCCCAGGTAAACTACCCACCAGCTCCTGTCCCTGACACCGGATTCACGGCGTCTGGTTAGAATTCACATAACGCAAGGGTGGTGTCTCATTGGTGCCTTGCGGCTCCCACCTACACTGAACATGCGAAATATAAACTCAAGAGCAAGTTGTAGTAAAGCTTCACGGGGTCTTTTCGTCTAACCACGGGTAATGAGCATCTTCACTCATCTTGCAATTTCGCCGAGGACTACGTTGAGAGAGTCATAAACTCGTTATGCCATTCGTGCAGGACGGAACTCACCCGTCAAGGAATTTCGCTACCTTAGGACGATTATAGTTATCGCCGGCGTTCATCCGCGCTTCAGTCGAAGGCTGCCGATCTTGCGATCATGACCCCCTTCTTTAACGTTCGGACACTGGCCAGGCATCAGCCCGTATACATCATCTTTCGATTTAGCACGGACCTGTGTTTTAGGTAAACAGTCGGTTTATGTCTTTCGCTGCGGGTCTTCTCCTCCCGGAGAAAACCAGGCCTTATCCCGAAGTTACGGCCGCTTGATTGCCGAGTTCCTTAACGTAGTTTCTCTCGTACACCTTGGCACATTACGCGCCCACCCACCTGTGTCGGTTTCCGGTACGGGTCTATCAACAATTAGCCCTAGCAGCTTTTCTTGGCTCCGTATCCTCTCCCCTCGAGAACATTGCTGTTCCCTTGCGATCACATCGTGGCTTACGACTGGCGGATTTGCCTACCAGTCACCTCGACGTGCCCAGCGCTATAGCCATAGAACGTGGGAGATTTTACGAAGCGTCCCTGCTTCAGTTGTTGACAGAGTGCAGGAATATTAACCTGCTGTGCATCGGCTACGCCGTTCGGCCTCGCCTTAGCTCCCGACTAACCCTGGGACGATTCTCGTTGCCCAGGAAACCTTGGGTTTACGGTGAAAGGGACTCTCACCCTTTTTCATGCTACTTATGCCTACATTCTCACTTCGCAACGCTCCACCATGGGTCACCCCACAACTTCAGCGCGATGCGAATGCTTCCCTACCGCTTACACCTAAAAGGTGTAAACCCTCAGCTTCGGTGCGTTGTTTGAGCCCCGGTACATTTTCGGCGCAGAAAAGCTTGACCAGTGAGCTGTTACGCTATCTTTAAAGGATGGCTGCTTCTAAGCCAACCTCCTGGTTGTATAAGCCTTTCCACCACCTTTCACACTTAACAACGACTTAGGGACCTTAGATTGAGATCTGGGCTGTTGCCCTTTCGACGTATGGAGCTTAGCCCCCATCGTCTGACTGCCGGCCGGTCCATTGGTATTCGGAGTTTGATTAGGACACCTACCTTGCGGCGGTGATCCCGTTCAGTGCTCTACCCCCAATGAAACGATACGCCGACGCTAGCCCACAAGCTATCTCGGGAAGAACCAGCTATTACCCAGTTCGATTGGAATTTCTCCGCTATCCACAGCTCCTCCCCCAGTTTTGCACAGCTGGTGGGTGCGGCCCTCCACAAATTGTTACGTTTGCTTCAGCCTGGCCATGGATAGATCACCGGGTTTCGGGTCGTGTGCATGCCACCATCTCACAATGTACCCAACGCGCCATTGCTGACGCGGTGAATACAATGTGAGAACACGCGGGTTAACGCTCGCTTTCACTACGGCTTCGTCCCATAGGACTTAACCAAGCGACATGCAGCACACTCGTAGGCTCATTCTTCAATAGGAACGCCATCACCCGGCTTGCGCCAGGCTCTGACTCCTTGTAAGTATACGGTTTCAGAACTATTTCATCCCCCTTCCGGGGTGTTTTTCAGCTTTCCCTCACGGTACTTGTTCACTATCGATCAGAAAATGTATTTAGCCTTACCACATAGTCGCGGTAGCTTCCCACAGGATTTCTCGGGTCCCGTGGTACTCAAGAACGATCATCATGAAAAGACAGACGTATTTTGCGTACAGGACTTTCACCTTCTATGGTGCCACTTTCCAGAGGCTTCCCCTATACGCTGTCTTGATTCATCCGTGCCTGGAAGGACACGACACGATCATCTTACAACACCACTCTTGCAACGACTTCCATCTTTCACCGCACGTTGCCCTTGGACTTGCGTCTTTGGACTGTATGCGACTTCACAAGAGAGGTTTAGGCTGGTCCCCGTTCGTTCGCCACTACTTAGGGAATATAAATATCTTTTTCTTTTCCTCTGGGTACTGAGATGTTTCACTTCCCCAGGTGCCTTTCCGTAACCTATGTATTCAGTTACGGATGATGCGGCATTCCCCGCACCGGGTTACCCCATTCGGAGATCTTCGGATCAAAGGTTGCTTGCCACCTCCCCGAAGCTTATCGCAGGCTGCTACGTCCTTCATCAGCATTTTCTGTCGAGCCATCCTCCGTATACTCTTATGCTCTACAACCACTGTCAATTGAGATCGACAGCGGTTGGCTATCTATATTTGGATTCTCTATCACTCTCAATTGTGAACGATCGGCCACAGAGGCATTGGATACAAAAACCGCGTTCGAAATCGATGCGCGGCCTTCCCTCCATCCCATCCAGTTCAATCAGGACATTCTCGGGACACAGAAGGTATCTTTCCTCTTGGTTGTGGCGAAATAATACTTGATGCGGAAAAGCGTGTCAAGGGGTGTGTCCACCGTCTGTCCACAGTTCGACTTCGGCTGCGGCCTTCGCTCACCGTCTGCGACAGTTTTGCTAAGAAAAAATCGCGCCGATTCTCAATCCTTGCTACACTTCCGCATATGTTCCGCTTCCACATCGTCACCGTCGGCAGTATGAAGAAAGGCCCGCTTGCGGAGCTTGTTTCACATTATCAGAAACTATTGAAAACGTACGCGAGGGTCGAAGGGGCGGAGGTGAAAGAGGTCCGAAGGGTCGCGAAGGACGCGTTCTCCGTGCTGCTCACCGAGCACGGCAAGGAATACGATTCCCCGCAGTTCGCCAAACAGCTCCTCTCCTGGAGCGAGCACGAGACGCGGACGATCGAGTTCGTCGTGGCCGGGCCGTTCGGGATCGACGACAAGACGATCGCCTCGTTCGACGCGACGCTGTCCCTGTCGAAGCTGACGTTTCCGCACGACGTGGCGACGACGGTGCTGTACGAGCAGATTTACCGGGCGATGACGATCGTGGCTGGGAAGACATATCATTATTGACACGGACGGGTTTTCCTGATAGCGTCAGCGTCTCCGAAAGGAGAAGGAGGTTCCCGTGAATGTACTGACATTGGAAGCGGCGCAGGCGAGTGGCGTACTTGCGACGCTGTGCCGAAAGGTCGAGTCGATCACCTGGAGCGACGTGGGCATGATGGAGACGCGGATCCAGAACCGTATGGTGAACTCTGGGCGCGAATACGTCTGGCAGATGACCCGAGAAAATGAAGCGCGGTTCAAGACGACCAAGAACTAGGGGGATCATTGCCACATCTGCGTCGAGAACACGTTCGTCAACCTCGGACTCACGTTCGGCATGCTGTTCGCGGCCGACCTGTGCGACGAGATCGAGCGCATCACGGGCAAGCGTCCAAAGCCGACGCCCGTCCTGAGCGCGCCGACGGAACGAGTGACTGCCTGCGCCGCCCGCTAGCTCGCCATTCGGCGGGTTTTTTACTTCTCCAAAATCTGCGATTGCAGCTTCTTAATTTCCTCCAAATAAAACCCCTGCCACTCTGCCGCCGGGACGTCGATGATCATCCTTGGCATGTCCGGCGCGTCCTTTGCCTTGTAGAATTGCGTCACCAACTGGAGCGGGTCGATGTGATAATCGAATTTCATCCTCGCCTTCGCGATCAGGTCGGCGATTTCGTAACCCTGCTTGCGGCAGAGACAGTACAGGTCGATGTAATCGCGTGCCTTCGTGCGCTGATAGATCGTGAACAGCTTGTTGACGGCAATGTCGAGCATGCTCTCGGTCTGAATGCCGTAGCGGACCGGACCGGTCTCGATACGGGGGAACGGAAAGTACGTGAACTCGGCCTTGAGAACTCCGCTCGCAAGGTGAAAGAAAAAGAGGTTCCTGTTATAGCTCTGCTGCGCGTCGATTTTCAAAATGCCGAGGTCGGCCTTTGCGTCCTGCCAGAAGGCGTTGAGCGCCGCGATATCCACTTCCTGCTCGGAAAAAAAATCGAGGTCCTCTGAAAATCGGTGTCCAAGATAAAATGCCGCGAGCGGAGTTCCGCCGGTCAGATAAAATCGCTCGGTGAGAAACGACGTGCTGCCAATCCGTTCCAAGAAGGCGATTTGGTCTGGCGTGAGAATCTGATTATCCATGCAGCATGAAGGCAAGGACGCTCTTGCGGTGCGGATCAATGACGAGCCGGTCCCAATATTTCCGCAGGGCGGCCATGCTCAGCTTCTGGTCGTTCAGCCCAAAATTGACCAGCTGCTCCAGCCGCCAGACGGCATGGGCCTCCGGGTCACGCCTGAGCAGTTCCTCGTCGGTCGACCAGTTATACATATGCCGTATTTTATCAGATTTTCTGGGAAATGTCCAGCGCAATCCATTGACTTTTCCGTCAAAATCCGTATAATCCCAGCGGACTTGGAGGATCCGTGAAGACCCTGTTACTCAATGCCGGGTGCCTGCCCGTCGGGATCGTTGACTGGCGGCTGGGCGTGCAGCTTGTTTTATCCGGCGACGCGTCGCTCGTGGCGTCGCATCCGACGGGACGCGTGCGGTCGCAGTTCGTCGACATGGCCGTGCCCGCGGTGGTGCGCGACCCGCTGCGGTTCGATTCGCTGGGGCTGACCGCGAACCGCGAGAACGTGATCGCGCGGGACCGGTTTGCCTGCCTGTACTGCGGCCGTCAGCCTCGACGTCCCGGAGGGCGGCCCGACACGGAGGCGCTCACCATCGACCACGTGGTCCCGCGCGCGCAATCCGAGTTCGGATACGTCTCCGCCTACTGGCGAGACGGGGCGATCGTTCCGTTGAACGACTGGGAGAACCTGGCTACCGCGTGCCAGCCGTGCAACCACCGCAAGGCCGACCGCACCCCGGGCCAGGCCCGCATGCGGCTCCGTTCCGCGCCGCTGCGACCCGGCTTCCTCGACGGCGTGCGCATCCTGTTCTCCCGCGTGGGAACCGTTCCGACCGCGTGGGAACCATATCTCGCGCTCTGAGCCGCCACAACCCGTGGCGGTGTTTTTTTACGATGGACCATCCCTAACCCCTCCTTGAAGAAGGAGGGGAGACGAAAGATTAAACAAAAAAAACGAACCCGACGTGCGGGTTCAGCTATCCCTTCTTGCCCTTCGCCTTCGGCGGCTCGGGCGGGTTGACCGAGGCCTCGATGGCCTGCGAGAGGGCGACGTCCTCGAATGGAACGGGCGAGAGGAAGCGCATCTTGGCGAGGCCGGCCTCGACGCCCTGCTCGTGGAACGTCCGGAACGCGGCCGTCTCGGGATCCTGAAGCGCCGTGTCGACGGGCACCTTGCGCAGCGGCTCGGTGAGCTTCCACAGCTGGTCGACCTGCGCCTGGTCCGCGGGCGGCAGTTCGAAGTCTGCCACGGTCACCTCGTCGAGGCTGCAGAGCGTGGTGAGCAGCAGGCGCGGCTGGCTGCGCAGCTGGGCGACGTAGAGCATGCCGACCTTGGCGTTGCCCTTCAGTCGGAAGCGGACGATGAGCGCGTGGCCCTTCTGTCGCAGCGCCTGGAGCCACAGCGCGTATCCGCGGACGCTTCCCTTGTCGGGCACCGCCTGGTACGTGTCTTCGCGGTACACGGTGGAGACGGTGTTGGCGATGACCGCCGCGATCGGGACCATCTTGCCGGTCTCGGGATACAGCCTGTTCCACTCGGCGATCGTGGCCACGTCCACCTGCACGAGCTGGTCGTCGTACGAGAGGAAGACCTTCAGGTCCGTCTCGTCGATGTCCGTCTTGCAGTTCGGGCAGTGGAGCGCCCGCTCGTACTTCTCGTGCGCGTTCTTGCACACCGGGCACACCTTGTCGACGGGCTCGGTCGCGGGCTTTCCAGCCGCGACGCCGGTGTTCTGCACCCCGGTGACACGCGTGGGAACGTCGCCCTCGTCGACCTTCGGAGGGACCGTGGACTGGTGCGTGTCGGGACAGCGCTCGATGACGCTCACTTCGCTTCGGCACTCGTGCCGGCGAACGATCACGGGCGCATCGGCCGCGTGCTGGAGCTTGAACAGCTTGAGATGGACGTTGAACGCGCCGACGGCCAGCGCGAAGTTTCCGGAAGACGTGGTCTTGCCCTTTGCCATTGTTTTCTCCTGTGAAAACGTCAGAAAGCTACCATGGAGAGACGGCCCCGTCAATGGAACGGGGTATTTTCTACGTCATCCAGTCCGGCTTTCCCGAGCTCGGCGCGATGCGGTCGGCCCAAGCCTTGTTCTCGTAATCGTTCGCGAGCGCCATTCCCGGCGCGTACGGGAACGGCGTCGACGCGACGGAGTCGACGAGCTCGAGGAGCGCGGGATACTCGGCGTCCATGAAGTGGCCGTCCGTCTCGGTCTCGACCAGCTTGGCCTTCAGGAACGCGGCAAGCTTCTGACCGTGCTCGAACGGCACGAGCGCGTCGTCCTTCGAGTGCACCACGAAGAATTCCTTGGCCTTCCAAATGGCCACGTCCGCGTCGAGGTCCACGAGGAACAGCCGGCGCAGCTCGGGCTTGGCCACCTTGAACGGCGCGGCCACCATGATCACCGCGCGCGGCGTCTCGGTCATCTCCGTCGCCTCCATGTACTGCAGCGCGATGAGCGCCCCGAGCGAATGGCCCACGAGGATATCCTCCGGCCCCAAGTATCCGACCTGCCGCCTCATCTCCTCGATGACCACCGGCAAATCCAACTCCTCCCCGCTCTTCAGCGGCAACGTCGGCGCGACGACCTCGTACCCTTTCGCCCGAAGCTCACGGGCAAGCCATGGATGAAAGTTCATTTCGGGAGAGGCGTTGAATCCGTGGACGAGAATGATGCGCATAGTACGGAGAGCTTAGCGGAAACGGGGGCGTGTGTCGAGAAAAGAAAAGACGACCGCTTGCGATCGTCTTTTGGTGGGCAGAGAGGGACTTGAACCCTCAAGGATTGCTCCACTAGCTCCTAAGGCTAGCGCGTATGCCAATTCCGCCATCTGCCCATGGCCCAGATCGTACACGAACGACACTCGTTCGACAATTTATCCACATCGCGCCCATTGACACGACTGAATTTTTTTGATGTAATTAAAACAAGATAAGTCCCCTTCTGAGTTGCAACTCAGCAGGGGATTTTTATTCGCCGGCCGGCGGAGACTCACTCAATCGAATCGAAAAAACTTCTATGCGCAATCACATAGGACGGTTGTTTATTGCTGCCGGAACGGCGGCCACGCTCATCGCGATGCCTCTCGCATCCCGCGCCGCGACGATCGAGGCGCCATCGATCATTATTTCCGAGATCGGCTGGGCCGGATCATCGCTGTCAATCGTCGACGAGTGGCTCGAGATCACGAATCTCACGGACGACGCGATCGACCTTTCCGGATGGACGATCACTGGCGCGGCGACGAGCAGCGGGCCGCTTTCAATCCCGGACGGGGCGTCCGTTTCCCCTCACTCAACCTTTCTTATTTCTAATTATGACGAAGCCAATGCAAAATCTTCCCTCTCCCGCGCGCCGGATCTCGTCTCGGCGTCCGTCTCCCTTTCTAATTCTGATCTCGGTCTCGGTCTCCTCGACGCAGGCGGAACGATCCGCGACGTCGCCGGATCCGGAGGCGCTCCCCTGGCAGGACGAACTGGAGGAGGAGATGAACCATCTGGAGCTGGACATGCCTCCATGGTACGCCTCGCTCCCGTAGCGGACGGCGCGCTCGCCGCGTCATGGGTGAGTTCGGCGAATTCGAGCGGGTTCGATGACGGGGCGGTCGAATTTGGAACGCCGGGCGCGATTGAGAGCTGGTTCGTGTCCGCGATCGTGTCTCCCACCGTTTCCCCTCCTTATGGGAAGGAGGTGGAAGGGGTGGTGGTCGTCGAGGTTGTAGCGCCGGTAACCGTCGAAGATCCTTCGCCAATCGCGGAGATCGTCGAGCCCGAGATCACGCCGACGGATACGATCGTCGAATTCCCCGTCGAAGCGATCGTTCCCATTGAGGAACCGGTCGTAATCGAACAGGTCGTCGAACCAGTCGTGATTGAAACGATCGTCGAGGACACGGAGCCGACGCCGACGGAAATCATCGAAGAAACCATCGCGATCGAACGGCCCGTCGAAATCCAGGCGGTCGCCATCTCCGCGACGCCGTATGGCACCCTTCACATCAACGAGTTCGTCTCCGACGCGACGGACGAATGGATTGAGATCCTCAACCCGTTCAACAACGTAATCAACCTTTCCGGATGGACGGTGCGCGACGCGACGCTGAAGGCGACCGCGCTGCCCGACCAGCTGCTCGGATTCGGACAGTTCGTCGTCGTGACGAGCCCGGCCGGAAAGCTGAACAACGACGGCGACACCGTCGAGCTCGTCGACCCGAGCGGATCGGTCGTGGACGCCGTGACGTACGGAAGCGGCGGCGAGGCGATTCCGAAGAAGCCGGATTCGCTCGCAAGGGACGCGGACGGCTCGTGGATCGTCACGAGCATCCAGACCCCGGGAGCCGAGAACGTCTTCAAGGCGGCCGAGACGATTGCCGACGAAATCGTCGGGACGGTCGCGACGGCCGAACCAATTGTCACCGAGACAACCGTCGAGCGACCGATCGCAACCACGCTGAGGTTCACCCAGATCTACCCGAACACTTCCGGCGACGACGAGGCCGAGGAATTCGTCGCGATCTCAAACGTCGGGACCGAGGCCGTCGACCTCCAAGGATGGAGTATCGCCGACGCGTCCGGCAAGACGTTCTCGCCGGGCGCTTCGACGCCGGTCGAACCGGGCGCCACGCTCGTCCTTTCACGCCTGATCACGAAGATCATCCTAAACAACACGAGCGACGCCGTGACGCTTTCCGCGCCGGACGGCACGCTCATTGACTCCATCTCGTATGACTCTCCACGCATCGGCTCCGTCCTCAGGCTTCAGGGTTCCGACTGGGTTTGGTCGGGGGACGCTTCGGGAACTAAACCGGGCGCTGTTCCGACGAATGTCGCTCCAACCGCTTCCACCGCAGTGGCCGCAGCACCCCCTTCTCGCGTAAGCGCGGGCCGGTCGAAGATCACGGGGACCGTCCTCGTCGCGCCGGGCGTGCTCGGCAAGCAGATCTTCTACGTCGACGACGGGGACGGCGGGATTCAGGTGTACAAGAACGACGCGGATTTCCCCGACCTGAAGGAAGGCGACGTCGTGACTGTTTCGGGCACGGTGACGGAAAGCCGCGGCGAGAATCGGCTGAAGGTCGGCAAGATGGACTCGATATCGGTCGTCGACTCAGCCGAGCCGGAAGCCGCCGAAGCGATGGCGATCTCGGACGTCGACGAATCAGACCATGGCAAGCTGGTTCGCGTGTCGGGAATCGTCCTCGTTCGCTCCGGATCGCGCGTGACGCTCGAGGACCACGGCGCCCAGATTGCCGTCCGTATCTCGGAAGGAACCGGAATCGACCCGTCCATGTTCGTGCGCGGGGAATCCGTCGAGGTGACCGGCATCCTGGTTGCCGCCGGCGTGACGCTGACCCTGCTTCCGCGATCTCCGGACGACGTGACCGTCGTGCCCGCGCCGCAGCCGATCGACGCGTCCGCCGCGACGATGGGGTCCGGAAAATCCGCGCAGGCCGCAGGCGACAAATCCGTCGCGGCCGCCATCACCCTCGGCACTCTTCTTTCTCTTGGATTCTACGCCGGCCGCAAGCTCATTCCCTCATGGAACCTGTATGCAAAGACGCGCGCTCTCCGCCTCGCTGCTTCGGCAGCGCGTTGAAACCAAGGCGTACGCCTACGGGGTGTCGTCCACGGTCGCGACCCTGCTGAGCGAATACGTCGTCGACCTTCTTCGACAGGCCGTGAACGACCGCAAGGCCGCCGAACAGACCTAACACAATTAAGAACCTATATGCCCGAAGAAAAAAAGCCTATTTGGCTCGTCAACCTTATCGCGAAGGTAAATTCAATGGCGGAGGAGTTGGGACTCGACGACCAGGGTCTGGACCGCTTCCGCGACTTCATCGTGACGACCGCGAAATCCCAATATGTGGCCGGCAACAATGCCGGAATCTACTGGGCGCGGCACGGAAAAAACAAGGCTGCCGTAGCGTAGCCGCAGGGCGATTTCGACGATGCCCCCGGGATAAGATCCCGTGGCTTGGCCTCTTACTCACACGTGCTATAATCGAACCGATATGGATGAGGAAACGAAACGACTGATTCAGCAAATGGCAAAGGACGTCTCGACGCTCGCACTGCGCGCCGACGCAATGGATTTCAAGCTCGATGAAATGCACGCCGACATGGACCTCGGCTTTTCGCTCGCGAACGACAGCTTTGAGAAGCTTACCCGCCACATCGACGGATTCGCCGGCCTGCACCGCGACGACCGGCTGGAGAAGCGAATCCTCAGGCTTGAGCAACGACCGTGGTGTGGAAGATGACTTCTTGCAGCTCAACCAGAAGATGGATTTCCCTCTCGTCCACATGGACGAGAGATTCGACGCGACCGACAGTCGGATCGACGTGGCGGTCAACGAGCTTGCCACGGCCGTAAAGCAGGGATTCGACGAAATGGACAATCGGTTCGAAGCGATGGATGACCATTTCGTCCGCGTCGAAACCGAAATGCACGACGGCTTTGCCAAGACGACCGAACGGTCCAAGCGCGTCGACATCGACCTGACGGCCTGTACCCGCCGCATAAACCGCCTTGAGAACGCCTTCGGCATCTAGCCAACTTGCAACCGGCAACCCGCTGTGATATCCTCCCGTCGCAGATGCTAAGCGAAGGACGTCGGAACGGCCGAAGTCAAAGCGCGCAGATACTGCGGGAATAGCTCAGTGGTAGAGCGTCTCCTTGCCAAGGAGAAGGCCGCGGGTCCGATTCCCGTTTCCCGCTCCAAAAATACTCCTCCTCCGAGGAGTATTTTTGTGATCCGTGTCACATAGAAGAATGGCCTTCCTCACTTCCAAAGCGCCGTGAATCCTGATACGATCCGCGGCATGGGCGGGTGGCGTAACTGGCAGCCGCGAGGGACTTAAAATTCCTTGGAGGAAACTCCGTGCGGGTTCAATCCCCGCCCCGCCCACCAAAGGGACTCGGCATTTGCCGAGTCCCTTTTCCGTTGACAAACCACACGATTCGCGCTACCGTCGACGCACTCAAGGAGATATCCTGGAAACACTCATCTACCGCCTCAAGAAATCCGGCATCTGGAACGCCGACCTCGAATGGAGAGTCCGCGCCCTTTGGAAATACGGGATCGAGCCCATCTCGGACCCGAGGCTGCGCTCGACGATCGAGGGATTCCTCCTCCTCGTCCCGCTCGCGTTCTTCACGGACCACGCCTCGCGCAGCGGGAACTTCCATCCGCCGTGGCAGAACGTGGCGCACGGGACGTTCCTCAGCATCGTGGAGTCCTGCGTCCTCCTTCCGGGCTGGGCGCGGCACGTTCCCGAGATCCTCGACGCGGGAAAGAACCCGAGCCAGCGGGCCATCGACCTCGGGCTCGCAGCCACGATCGTCTCCGACTGTTGGAAGAAGGAAGACTACGGCGACATCCACCATGGTACCGACCACGGGCGCGTCGCGGCCGAGCACTGGGTACGATTCGCGACATCAGCCGGACTCGACCGCGACACGATCGAGAGGGTCGCGGAAGCGAGCGTGATGCACATGGGCGTGTACGCGCCCGACTGGAAACAGGGCACGAAGCTCTCGCCTATCGCCGCGCTCGTGAACCTCCCGGACGTGGCCACGTCGCTCCCGCAGCTCAGGCTCATCTACCGCAACGCGACCGTCATCCGCTGACGGTCCATTTTTTTTAAAACATATCCCCAGAAAAATTTGACGGCATGGCCAGAACCTTCTACGCTTGTCTTATAAGAAGTTGTCTTGCACCGCGGATAATAATCGCAATACCCGGCCCTCGCTTACATTGTTTGCGTAAGAAGCGCCATCGCATCTTGACGAGCAAACAAAGGCCGGCGAAAGCCGGCCTTTTTCGTCCAATATTCCTGGGTAGTTGAGGGGCACAACGCCAGCTGTTAACGCGAATATCATAGGTTGGAATCCTATCCAAGGAGCCAATGAGATTTCAGCGGGAACGCTGGGATTTTATTTTCGGAACGCGTCTGATCTGATAGACTGTCATCGTGTGAACGATCGCATTCTAAGCGTCGAGGAACGACTGGCGGAGATCGAGCGCAGGAACATCCGCGTCGAGGCGGACAAGGCGTGGGAAACGAGCTCGTTTCGAATCCTGTCCGTCTGCGCGATCACGTATGTCGTCGCGGCGGCGGCAATATATTTTATCAACGTGCGTAATCCCGCGTTTAACGCGCTCATCCCGACGATCGGTTTCTTTCTCTCGACGCAGACCCTTCCGATCCTGAAGAGCCGGTGGGTCGAAAGGCGCATGAGCAAGAATCGTGGAACCACAACACTTTCATAGACACCAACGAACCAACTGACCGTGTTTGAAAAGTTTCAGACAACCTGTTCCAAACAGGAACAGGTTGGAATGACACGCCTTTGAGCATTGTGCAATTTCTGCACGATGCTAACCTATACGAGGAATCCAGCTGTTGCGTTTTTTGCAGCAGTTGAGTATGTGCGAACCTTGCACATTCTCAACATTGGTTCCTCCGCCGCGCCAAGCGCCTCGACCCGTCCCGCATGTCGCCGGAAGCGCTCACGGCGCTTACGCTGCTCATCGCCGAAAGCGACCCGAGGGACAAGGGAAAGCTGGTGGGGCTGGTCTGCCGGCTGCTCTCAAAAAAAGCAAAATAATTTGTTCCCCATGCCTTTCGGCTCCATCGCCCACCTCTCAGACCTGCACATCGGCGCCTCGCGCGCGGAGAGTTTGGCGTGCGAGAAGCTTTGCGAGACCTTGCTCGCGATGGACGTCGGGCACGTGGTCGTCACGGGGGACGTGACCGAGAACGGGCGGGCGGGCGAGTACGCGGAGTTCAATCGAAT
>CALRGA010000018.1 GCA_943357025.1 Candidatus Uhrbacteria bacterium RIFOXYB12_FULL_58_10
TAAATCAACGGATTCGACAGGCCATCCCCGCGCAGAAATATCGTCGTCCGAGCGAGGACGTCATCGTCTTCGCTCCGAACGTCCCGCTGACGGCGGGCGGGCTGCGCGAGCGCATCCGGCTTCGCCAGATCGCCGTGACGGAAGACGGGCACGAGGTGGCGTCTCTCGAGCGCTGCGCCGGAACGTCCTGCCGGGCCGTCTCCTCGAATCCGGACGTGATGATTCCGGCCGTCGTGTTCGACGAGGCGCGGATCATCCAAGCGTACCCGAACGGCGGGATGAAGATCTGGGGCAAGCACAAGGGCGTCCGCGGCGTGTGGATGCTGTCGCCGCGCGGGCTCCGGCTCATCGCGCCGATGGACATCCTCGAAAAGGTCCTGCGCTCGCCGCTCGGAAACGTGGCGGTGGGAAGCGACTCGGATCCCGCGTACCAGACGTACGTCCTCGACGACGCGATCGTCGTTCCCCGGGAATCGGTGATCGCGTACGATGAGAAGGGAAACGCGCGCGGATTCATCCCCGTCGGATCCGGAAGGCTTCGGCGGTGGCTCGTCATCCCGTATCCGTCCCGCGCTCTCGGCGCGGACGAAGCCGGAACCGGGTTCCTGCCGCTCCCGTTCCGCGCGGATTCCGTCGCGAAGGCTTACTTCTTCCTCGGCAGGCTCGGCTGCCTGTTTTGGGATGGGGAGTTTGATGTGTTGTGGAGGGAAGATCCGACCAAGGATCCGGAAGACCTGCTGAGCCGCATGACGGGAATCGACGACGTCTGGACGTCGCCGGATACGAGGTCCATCGCCCAGCTTCTCCGCATCGGAACGATGCAGCGCCTGCTCGTCGATGGAAAGCCCGCCCACGAGGGTTCGTTCTTCGCCAACGAGTTTCGCTGGTCGCCGAACGGAACCAAGTTCGTCGCGCACCTCTCGCTCGTGGACTCGGACGGCAACCAGCAGAAGCAGATCCTCGTTTCCAACGATCCTCGGAGGGAAACCATCCGTGCCGGCGCCTCCGCCTACGAGCCGCTCGTCGACGACGAGGGCCGTCTCGCCTACGTCGTCGAGGACGGGCACAGCCGCCGGCTCGTCGCCGACACGGTAACGACCGAAGGCCAGCCGTACGTCTGGAACGTTTCCCAGGAACCAGGCGCCGCGGTGGCAAACGTCCTCCGCGACGGCATGATCCGCCGCATCGCGCTGCCCTACGACCGCTGATATGGCTCGGCGGTCCTTTTTATTGGAAAAGTGGATACGAATCTGCGAATTGGCTACGAATCAACGGATTGCCACGAATGGTCGATCACAGGTAAGATACGGGCGATATGATTGAGGGAATTCAAATCGTTCATTTCGTTGGAATCGGCGGCATTGGCGTTTCTGCCGCGGCCAAGTGGTGTTTGGCGAAGGGGAAGGTTGTCAGCGGGTCGGATTGTGCGGCGTCGGCGATAACCGACGATCTCGAGCGTCTCGGCGCGATAGTCTCGATCGGGCACGCCGCGGCGAACGTCCCGGCCGGCGTCCAGCTGGTCGTGTACAGCCCGGCGATCGTTGAGACGAACGTGGAGCGGGCTCAGGGCTCGGAGCTCGGAGCTCGGGAACTGTCGTATCCGCAGTTCCTTGGCGAGATGTCGAAGGGATATTCGACGATCGCGGTTTCCGGGACGAACGGGAAGTCGACGACGACGGCGATGCTTGCCCTGATGCTCGAGGCCGCGGGGTACGATCCGACGGTGATCGTCGGCTCGCTGGTTCCGTCGTTCCCGCTCGGCAACCTCCGCGTAGGCAACGGGCGCTTCCTCGTCGTCGAGGCGTGCGAGTACCGCGCCAACATGCTCGAGATTCATCCCGAGATGATCGTGCTTACGAACATTGAGGCGGACCACCTCGACTTTTATCGCGACGTCGATCACATCCGCGAGACGTTCCAGGCGTTCGTCGACAAGCTGAAGGGAAAGGGGCTGACCGTTTGGAACGAGGACGACGCGCAGTCGAATCGTCTTATCGTCGACCGCGGCGTGACGTACGGGTTCGACGGAAAGTCCGATTACGTCGGATTGTCGCGCTCAACCGTCGACGGGATCCAGGCCGTCGAGACGAACCAAGGGACGCTGAGGCTCAAGATCCCCGGAGCCTACAACGCCATGAACGCCCTCGCCGCCACGTCCGCCGCGATGGAGCTCGGCGTCCCATTCGAAACCTGCGCCCGCGTCCTCTCGACGTTCACCGGAATCTGGCGTCGCTTCGAGCGCGTCGGACAGTTCAACGGCGCGGAGATCGTCTCCGACTACGGCCACCACCCGACCGCCATCAAAGCGACCGTCGAAGCCGCCCGCGAGTTCTTCCCGGGCCGCCGCATCGTCCTCTGTTTCCAACCGCACCAGCACTCCCGAACCCACGAGCTCTTCGACGAATTCGTCGAATCGATCGCGACGGCCGATGAGATTGTCATCGCCGAGATCTACGGCGTGGCGGGACGGACGGAGGGCAAGGCGGTGTCGAGCCGCGATCTAGTCGCCAAGATCGAAGGGGCAAGGTACGCGTCGAGTCCCGAGGACGCGGAGAGGATGCTGCGCGACATCGTCCGCGACGGGGATATTGTGATCGTCCAGGGCGCGGGGGACATCGACGCGGTGGCGCGAAAATTGGTATGACCAACCCCATCCAATTCGGCAACCCAGTCGGAGAATTTCGAACGCGTCCCTGCGCCTACGCGGTCGTCTTTGACGGCGGCAACCTGCTGTGTCTCGAGGTTCGCGGCCGGCTACATCTTCCCGGCGGAGGAGTCGACCCTGGCGAGGATGCGAAGAGCGCGATTGTTCGCGAGATTTTTGAGGAAACCGGATATCGCGCCGAAGCCGGTGAGGAGATCGGGATGGCGAACCAATTTTTTGCCACGACGCGCGAGGGGAGTCCGTTGAACAAAGCCGCGACGTTTTACCGTGCAACCGTCGATATGTCGAGCGGCGGCGTCGGGCAGGAGGCGGACCATCTGGTGCGGTGGGTTCCGACGGCCGAGTTCCTTGGCTCGACGGCCGGAGACTTTCAAAAATGGGCGGTCCGGCAAACAATTGCAACGCTATGAACCTGAAAGAATACGAACCCCTTTCCAAGCACACCAACTTTCGCATCGGCGGGAACGCACGGTGGTTCATTGAGGCTCGGTCGGAGGACGAGCTGCGCGAGGCGATTGCGTTCGCGGCAGAGAAGGGGGTTGGGTTCTGCGTGATGGGCGGAGGGTCGAACACGCTGGCGAACGACGATGGGTTCGCGGGCGTCGTCATCCAGATGGCGATGCGGAAGATTATAATCGAGCCTTCGACAGGCTCAGGCCGCCGGCTCGTTGTGGCCGGCGCGGGCGCGATGTCCGCCGCGGTTGCCCGACAGACGGCGGATGCGGGGTTGCGGGGAATGGATTGGGCGATCTCGCTGCCGGGGACGATCGGGGGAGCCGTCCGCGGGAACGCCGGGTGCTTTGGCGGGGATATGGGAGACGTCGTGTCGTCCGTCCGTATTCTTCGCGGTGGACAGGCGATTGACATTTCGCGCGACGATCTCCAATTCGCCTACCGCGAATCCGCGATCAAGCATTCCTCCGACATCGTCCTGTCCGTCACGATGGAACTTCAGCCGGGTAATCGCGACGAATTGCGCGCGAAGCTCGACGAGACGCTGGCGAAGCGGAAGGCGTCGCAGCCGTTGTATGGCGGTTCGGCCGGGTGCGTGTTCAAGAATTACGACGCGACGGAAGAGGACGTGCAACGACTGGTGACACAATGCGATATACCCATGCGCGAGATGCCTGCCAGCCGGCGACTTTCTGCCGGCTGGCTCATCGACAAGCTCGGGCTCAAGGGAACGCGCATCGGCGACGCGAAGATCAGCGAGGAGCACGGAAACTTCATCGTGAACCTCGGAGCGGCGACGGCGAGCGACGTGGCTCAGCTGATCGCGCTCATAAAGACGCGGGCTCGAAACGAGTTTGGTATCCAACTGCAGGAAGAGGTACAATATCTGGGGTTCTGAAACTAACGAGCAAGTTATGGAAATTAAGATTAAAGCTACCGCGATCGAAATGACGGACGCGATCAGACATTATGTCGACGAACGAATGGAATCTATCGCAAAGCTCGTGGACGACTATGACCGTGCCGCGATGGCCGAGGTCGAGGTCGGCAAGAGTACCCAGCATCACAACAAGGGGCCGTACATGCACGCGGAAATCAATCTGACCTTCCTTGGCAACCTGTTCCGTGCCACCGAGGAGCGAGAGGACCTGTACGAGGCAATCGACGTCTGTAAGGACGACGTGCGCCGTCAGCTGGTCGAGCACAAGGACCGCGCCAAGGACGAGCAGCGCGCGCCGCGGCCCGGCAAAGAATAGACCTTGGAATCAATCAAGAGCCGTTTGGCTCTTTTGATTTTGTACCGTTTTTCCGTCCCTTGCCGTTTTTCTCGCGAACCGGCATAATCCTGTCGTTATGACAAAGATATTCAATGCGATTTTTGGGGATCCGAACAAGAAGGTCGTTGCCGCGCTGCAGAAGGACGTGGAAAAAATCAACGCGCTGGAGCCGACGTACCAGGCAATGTCCGACGACGAGCTTCGCGGCGTAACCGTCGCGCTGCGCGATCGTCTGTCGATGGGAGAAGATCCCGACGCGGTTTTGTTCGACGCGTTCGCGGCGGTTCGCGAGGCGGCGAGGCGGGCGCTCGGACAGCGGCACTTCGACGTTCAGCTGATGGGAGGGCTCGTTCTCCATCGCCGCGGAATCGCCGAGATGCGCACGGGAGAGGGAAAGACGCTGACCGCGACCGCGCCGCTGTTCGCGAACGCGCTCGTTGGAAAGGGCGCGCACCTCGTCACGGTCAACGACTATCTTGCGAAGCTTGGCGCGAAGTGGATGGGGCAGGTGTTCGCGGCGCTTGGAATGTCCACCGGCATCATCCAGCACGAGGGCGGCTTCATCGTCGACCCGTCCGTCGAGGGCGGGCTGCGACCCGTCGAGCGCAAGGCCGCGTACGCCGCCGACATCACGTACGGCACCAACAACGAGTTCGGATTCGACCATCTCCGCGACAACATGGCGCCGACGCTCGACCATTGCGTCATGCGCGACCTCCACTTCGTGATCGTCGACGAGGTCGACTCGATCCTCATCGACGAGGCGCGCACCCCGCTCATCATCTCCGCGCCCGCCGAGGAATCGAACGCGCTGTATCACAAGTACGCGCAGATCATGCGGACGCTGAAGGAGGGCGAGGACTTTAACGTGGACGAGAAGATGAACGCGGCGACCTTTTCCGAGATGGGACTCGATCGGGTCGAGAAGGCCCTCGGAATCGAGAATCTGTACGCGGTGGGCGACAACCAACAGCATTATGCCGAGTCGTCGCTGAAGGCATGGGCGCTGTACAAACGCGACGTGCAGTACGTCGTGAAGGACGGCGGCGTCACGATCGTGGACGAGTTCACCGGCCGCATGATGCCGGGCCGGCGCTTTTCGGAGGGAATCCACCAGGCCATCGAGGCCAAGGAGGGGCTCGAAGTTCAGCGCGAGAGCCAGACGCTCGCGACCATTACGTTCCAGAACTTCTTCCGCATGTACAAGAAGCTGTCCGGAATGACAGGAACGGCGGCCACCGAGGCCGAGGAATTCGGAAAGATTTATCAGCTGGACGTGACGTCGGTCCCCACGAACCGCTCGATGCAGCGCAAGGACCTGCCGGACCGCGTGTACAAGAACGAGGTTGGCAAGTTCATGGCGGTCGCGAAGGAAATCAAGGCGCGCCACGAGGCGGGCCAGCCGGTTCTGGTCGGAACGATCTCGATCGAGAAGAATGAGCTGCTTGGCGCTCTTCTGATGCGCGAGGGCGTCCCGTTCAACCTGCTGAACGCCAAGAACCACGCGGCCGAGGCCGATTTCATCGCCCAGGCCGGAAAGCTTGGCGCGGTAACCGTCGCCACGAACATGGCCGGCCGCGGAGTCGACATCATGCTCGGCGGAAACCCGCCCGACCCGGCCGAGGCCGAGAAGATCCGTGCGCTCGGCGGCCTGCACGTGATCGGGACGGAGCGCCACGAGAGCCGCCGCATCGACAACCAGCTTCGCGGACGCTCCGGCCGCCAGGGCGACCCGGGCTCCACGCAGTTTTACGTTTCCATGGAGGACGACCTCATGCGCATCTTCGGTTCCGACCGCGTGAAGGGGCTCATGGACCGCCTTGGGATCCCCGACGACATGCCGATTGAGAACGGCATGGTCACGGGCTCCATCGAGAAGGCCCAGCAGCGCGTGGAAGGACATCATTTCGATTCCCGCAAGCACCTGCTCGAGTACGACGACGTGCTGAACAAGCACCGCGAGGTAATCTACCGCCGGCGCCATGAGGTGCTGGAATCGTACGCGACCGACGACGGGGCGGGTCTCCGCGAGGTGATTTTGGACGTGGTCGAGGGCGAGGTCGAGCAGGTGGTCCTGTTCCACACCGGCGCGGGCGACGCGGCCAAGAACGACCATGACGGCAAGGAAATCGTCGAGGTCGTTGAGACGATCATCTCGTTGACCGACGCGCAAAAGGCGGAACTGTCCGCGCTCGCCGGCTCCTCGTCGTCCGGAAAAATGCACGCGGCCGAGGATCGCACCAAGCTCATCGAGGCGATCATGGGGTTCGTGCGCGCGCAATACGACCAGGTCCAGGCCCAGTTCGAGGACCAGAAGCAGCTCCACAACCTCGAGCGCGCCGTGATTATCCGCGCGTCGGACACCCTTTGGATCGAGCATCTTTCGGCCATGACCGGGCTGCGCCACTCGATCGGATTGCAGGGTTACGCCCAGAAGGATCCGCTCGTCGAGTACAAGAAAGAGTCGTTCGGCATGTTCCAGCGCCTGCTCAGCTTCATCAACCAGGAAATCGCCTACGGCTTCTTCAAGCACGCCAAGCACATCAACGACGCCAAGTCCGCCCAGATTCTCGCGCAGAGCCTGCTCGGCCGCGCGGGAATGCAGACGGAGGGGCCGGTGAAAGAAATGGGCGAGTCCGCCGCGGCCGTCGCGACAGGCGTGGTCGTCGGCCAGGGCCTGTCGCCGATCGTGAACACGGACGAGGTGGGCCGGAACGAAGCGTGCCCGTGCGGATCGGGGAGGAAGTATAAGAAGTGCCATGGCACGTAGCTCGCGAGGGACGTGCCACGGTGTATAACTGGAAACAAGGCCGCCCAAATCGGGCGGCCTTGTGGCATTCTGTTCGCAGAGCTGAAAACGATCGCGGATTTTCCGTCATTGACGAATCATCAAATCACGTCGGCTACTCGAATGGATCATTTTCCATCTGGATTGCGGATACGACGATCGATGGCAAACCATTTATCGGCGTTTCGACGGACAAGGCGGTCGGCACACATCACTTCGCATTCAAAGTCTCAACGATCGACGAACTGAGGGAGTGGGGTCGAGTACGCGGAGTACGGGTGGGAATGGAATGAAACAATCCGAGGCGCGCACATCGTACGTTTTTTATTGACGCACGACGTCATTTGGTTTACTCTTTCCAGTGATATGCCCGTAGATAATGCTGCCAAGATCACGAAGATTAACCAGCTTCTCGCACAGTATAAGGCTGACCTTGCAGTGCTGAGAAAAAAGCATCTCGCGGAACTGGAGAGCAAGGTCATGACGGCCGAGGCACAAAAAATTGCGAAGCTCCGTAAGTCTCTGCTTGGTTAGTATGATTGGAGAAAGATCAATGAACGACCAGGAGTCGAAGGCGGACAAGGCTCCGGACGTCATAAAAAACGAGAAGCCCAAATCCGTCGACGCGGCCGCCGTTGCCGATGCGGTACGAACGGCAACCCAGGAGGCCAAGAGCCTGGGAGCCGCGAGTGTCGCCGCGGAAGCGAAACTGGGAGAAACGGTTCTCAGTCGTTCGGTTCCGGACGACGCGGCCGGCAACGAAGCCATGTTGAAAGCCCAGAGCGCGGAGACCGTCGCGCGAACGGAAGTCGTTGTCGCGGAGATCGCCAAGGTGAATGAGAGCGGCGCGGAGGGTTCGCCCGACAAGCCCGAGCAAAAGGCGACGGACATGCTTGAGCGGTCGATGGAGGGGCGCGAGGTCAAGGGTGTGCTCGCCGAACGTGCAAAAATGATGGCGGTAAAGCTGGATGCGTACGTTGAGGCCAACATTGACAAGTTCGTCGAACGCGCGATCGCCGAGGCAGAAAAGAAGGCAAAGAAGAAAAATCCGGAGGCCGTTCTCGATCAGAAGACGCTCGATCGCATTGGTGCCCAAACGCGTGCCAAGGCCGAGCGCTCGAGAGATTTTTTTGTGACCGTCGACGAGGGAAAGCGCAAGAATACGCCGCTCGAACGCATGGCACAGACATACGAATATCTTGACGAAGGCGAACCGAAGGATCCTGCCGAGCGCGCGGCTCTCGACGCGGCGATCGATGAGCACATGGAAGAGATCGTCGGACGCTCGTTCGACCAGCAGATTGACAACCCGGAGCAGTACGTGTCGCATGGGTTTGACCATTCTTTGAACGTCGCGGACTACGCGAAGGACATTTTTACGCAGAACCCGGAGATCGTTTCCAAGATGGTGGAGGAATACGGCATTTCCGAGGGTGAGGCGAAGTTCATGCTCGAGCAGGTGGCGCAGTTGCACGACTGCGGCTATCCGCACGTCGGGGACCGGGCCAAGTCCGTTCACGGCATCGCCGGCGGCGACCTTGTCTCCTCGCCAAAGATGAAGGGAATTTTCGACAGGATCATTACGAAGTCGGCCGCAAAAAAGGACGAGCTTAATCAAGACCTCCGCGATTCGATCTTATTCCACTCCGCAGACAAGATCGAAAGAACCTATGGGGCGAAGGTGAAAACAACGACGGGCGAATTCCTGACTCAGGGCAATGACGTGGTGAAAGTTATCTCCGCGTTCTACAAAGAGGACAGCATACCGGAAGGCGGACGTCGCAGCGTAACCGAGGTTCTCGTATCGGATGAGAAAACAAAGACGGAGATTGAGGAGGCGCTTGCTGCGGCAAGGTTAGACACTGAGTATAAGGAAGGAAGCCTGCCAGACGAGGTTAAGGTGACGGTAATCAACAAGGAGTTTAAAGGACGAACCGCCGACCTGATCGAGGACAAGGATAAATTACTCGGCCTCGAATACTCGCTACGGGACGCGACCGAGGCTCCTCTGCATTCCATCATTCGTCTCGCGGACAACATGGATATGCGCAGCAACCGTTTCTCCGAGGTTCAGCGCCAGCCGGCGTTCCGTGACGTGTACGTCGCGATGGGGGACAACGGAGGCCAGAGCGACGCGCTGAAGAACATCGAGTCGTTGGAGGGGGATGAGAAAAAAGGAACAGTGAACGCCAGTGCCGAGACGGTGCAGGCGACCGTTCGTGAGGCGATAATAAGAGAAAATAATACGATATCTGAGTCAGATACGGCGGCCGTTGCCGCGCTAAAAACTCCGAAGGAGGCCGCGGTCTTTTGGAAGGCGCGGATCGTGGACAGTATCCTCAACAAGCCGGAACACGCGTCGATGAGCGCGAATGACAGGGAAAAAATCGCAAGTCTTTCGCAGTCGGCGAACAGCGAGTCTATGCGGCATTTTGGCGGGTGCGAGGCGATTGGCGGCGTGAAGCTAAAGCAGATGCCGGACGCAAGCGGCGTGGAACGGCCTACAGTCATCGTGACGGTTGATCGAGCCAAGTTCGACGCGCTGAACGCGACGGTCGTTACGGAGAGTGGAAAGGACGAGAACGGCCAGGAATGGACGACTGATGTCGGCGTAGCCGAATATCAGGTTTGGCGGGCGGAAGCGGCATATGCGAGTCTATCGGTAGATAAGCAGCCCATTCGGGTTCGTGTTTTCGACAAAGAGGGCGCGGAAATAATTCCGACGTATCGAAGCGACGCCGTGCCGAGCGTCTCGCCGTAATCAAATTAGTTTTATGCCGCAATCAAAAGAATCTTACCAAACCTTCGAACATCGTATGGAAAACAGTTGGAAGGAAACCGTCTCTGGCAAGCTGTTTTCCCGTTTGCAGTCGGCTGCCGAGGCAACGGGAAAAAGTTTCTCGCTCGAGGGAAAAAACAAAATGGTAGAAAAATTTCACTTTGGTGACGAGGACGCGATTATTATCAAGCGCCTTGAGAATGCCACCGTTGGGGAACAGAACGGAACGTTGAAAGGCTATATAGAGGCCTGGGAGTATAAGAGGCGCGATTGGTGGAGGGAGGCAGTGGAGGCGGAAGGATTAAAAATGGGATTTCTTGATACGTCCGTCGGGCGTGCCGCGCTGGATGCCGGCGTAACCAACTGGATGGAGATATTCAGCCCGAAATTGGCTGTCGATGCATTCGGCCTCGCGGACCAGCAGGATGTCCAGAAACGAAATGAGCGCGAGGGCTGGGTTCGTTCGCGCATCATGGACGTCGTCGGGCCGTCCGTCCTTCCCGATTACGAGCTGAGTTTTCACGACTATACGATTCGCTTGGACGCGCGATCTCCGGAAGCGCTTAAGAGCCGTGGGGAAGATAACGACACGTATCGTGCGATGCTGGCAAAAGTAAAGAAGGCCGCGGAACAGCTCACGGCCGAGTATGAGAATGCTCGTGTGGTACCGAAGGCCAGTCCGTAACATTCCTCGACAATTCGTTTCAAATCTTGCAGTGTTTTGAGTAATTCACCCAAACTCATATGACTGCATACAAAATTGTCTCGGCATTCAGCCTTGTTTTCTTGCTTTCGGGCATTGCTCCGACGGCTATTGCCTCGACGCGGTCGGACATCGACACGAATGAGAAGAACTACGCACCGGACACGTCCTCCTGGACGGGGTACGGCAACGCCGACGTGAAAAGCGACAGGCGCGTCGAGCTGACCTCGACGGACAGCCGCGCGGAATATCTGTACGAGGACGTCTCCATCTCGTCGCGTTACGAGGGCGACTACGCGCTGTTCATCTCGTTCGCGCGCGCCGAGGATCCTCGCTCCGATCTGTCGGACGGCGGTGAGAACATCGCAGGGCTTCCGTACCTGTACGCCTATGCCATGGACGAGGACGGCGGGATTCTCGAATACGTGAACGACGCGACGATGCGGCAGAATGCCCGTGCCGGAAACGGCTGGAAGGTGATCTATGGCGTCGTCGAGATTACGGACGATACGGATTCGATGCGCCTCTTCCTCAAGCAGGCCTCGCGCAACGGCACGAGGGACGACGGCCGCTCCGCGTGGTTCTATGACCCGGGCCTCTACATCGTAAACGACCTCGGCGACGCGAGCGACGTCATCGACGCGTATCGCGACGCGGTCAGCGACATCAACGACTCGTTCCACGTCCGATACGACAGCTATCCCGACTACGACTACGCGACCGGCACGCTCCTGAAGTGCCACGGCGAGCCGGAAGTGTACTCGGTCACGAGCGGCGACGATCTCAAGCTGTTTCCGAACGAGGAGACGTTCTACGCCTGGGGCAACGACTTCGACGACGTGCGCGAGATTTCCTGCTCGCGGCTGAACGACTACGACGTGGTCGGAACCTGGACGTACTCGCGCGCCAGCTACCTGGTTCAGTTCTACAACCAGCCGGGCGTGTACACTCTCGACAATGGCGAATACCTCCGCCTGATTCCGGACGAGTACACGGCAAAGCGGATGTATGGCTCCAACTGGGTGTCGCTGATCGACGTGTATTCCACGAGCGACAAGGACGAGTTCACCTTCAACGCCGCGCACCGGACGATGCGATAAGACAAACAAGCCGCTCCGACGCACGTCGGAGCGGTTTTGTGATAGAGTGGGGTGGTCAATATAATCGTTGGTTATGCAAAAGATTCATCCGTCCGTCCGCCAGTGGGTCCTGTCGTTTCTTGCCGTGGATCTTATCTTCTGGCTGTTGGTCGGCTGGGGGTGCGTTACCGACGCGCACAGCTGTCTTGAAACCTGGTCGTTTGGCTCGTACTTCTTTTACTTTCCGATGATCTTCGTTCCCATGCCGGATTTGGGCGCGGTGGGAGGGGTTGCGACCAGCACGTACCTGATTCCCGTATTCGGAATATTTTTCCACGTCCTGCTCGGACTGCTCGTCGGCTGGGCGCTTCGCAAAAGGAAAATCGCCCAGTTCGTCTCCTTCGCCGTCGCTCTCGTCGTCCTGTTCGGCGGGTCGTACGGGGTGGCGTACTACAACTACCAGGCGGAGATGTCACGCGAGTCGGGAGAAAACCGAATCCCGACGCAACAGGAGCTGACATGGATGGACTGGGAGGAATACGTCGACCCGGAAGGACGTTTTAGCCTTCAAAGAGCGTTTGACATGACTCCCGTCGCCGCCGTTTCGCCGTACAACGTGCTTTCCGACGTCACCGTCGCATACTCAACGGACAAGGCGAGCTATTTGCAGCCTAACTATTCGCAAGACTCCTGGTTCATCGTGAGTACCGCGGACGTGGAGAAGGACGTCTGCTTTGCTCCGGAGGAGGCCGGTCATATCGTATTCGACGATGAGCGGACGATTGGCGCGACGACGTTCAGGGTTGCGATGTCCGACGAGGCGGGGATGGGCAATCGATACGAGCAGACGCTCTATCGGACGCATATCGACTCCACCTGCTGGGAGATCGCCACGACGCTCCACTACGCGAGCGACTTCACGGGCATCGACGAGGGCGCAATGAACGCAAGCCAGGCCGAGGCGCGGACGATGCTCGACGAGATGGTCTCCACCTTTCGATTCAACCTTTGATTGATACCTATGCCACTATCCGCTGGAAACAAGGCACCCGACTTCTCTCTTCCCGATCAGGACGGAAAAATTCACGCGCTCAAGGATTACGCCGGCAAGGTCGTCCTGCTGTATTTCTATCCGAAGGACGACACTCCGGGCTGTACCGTCGAAGCCTGCACGATCCGCGACAGCTGGGGCAAGTTCAAGAAGGCCGGCGTCGTCGTGCTTGGCATGAGCGTCGATACCGTCGTCAAGCATAAGAAATTCGCGGACAAGTACGAGCTGCCGTTCACGCTGCTCGCGGACGTCGAAAAGGAGGTCGTGAACGCGTATGGCGTGTGGGCCAAGAAAAAGTTCATGGGGCGCGAGTATATGGGAATCAAGCGCTGGTCGTTCCTGATCGGCGCGGACGGGAAGATCCTGAAGATCTACGAGGACGTAAAGCCCTCGGACCACGCCGACGAGGTGCTGGCGGACGCCAAGGCGATGGTATGACCCTCCGCGCCAAGCGCATCGCCGTTGGAACGTACGAGATCGTCACGGGAGTGATCGACATTGGGTTTGCCATCGGCCTGATGGCCACGTCCGACTGGCATAGGAAAGGGCTCGTCGCGGCCTGCCTGATTGCGTACGGGGCGATCAAAATGGTCGCGGGGATCGGGTTCCTTCGTGAGAAATCGTGGGGATACGTCATGATCCTCGGCCTCCTTCTCATGCTGTTGCCACCAGACCTCTATCGATTTTCCACCCAGCCAGGCCCGGGAATCGCCGCGCTGCTTGCGATCCACCTGGCGATCCTGCTGTTCATGCTCAAGCATCGCTCGTCCCTCATCCATACGCATCATGATGATCACAACCGCCCCCTCGCGCCAGCGATGAAGGCGCTGAACGAACGGCTATGAAGCCATCAAGCAAGCGGCGGTCACCACCCGACGTCCCGTTCCTCATTCTCTGGACGATCCTTATCGTCGCCGGATTCGTCTCGGGCGAATATTATCTCGACTACCGCTGGTACCTCGTTCTCCTCGCCTCGATCAACGCCGCGACGTTCATGCTGTACGGCCTCGACAAGCTCCTTGCCATGACGCAATCGCGGCGGGTTCCCGAGCGCACGCTGCAGTTCACGGCGTTTCTTGTCGGATCTCCGGGCGCGCTCCTTGCCATGAAAGTTTTCCGCCACAAGACGAGCAAGACGTCGTTCCAGTTCGTCCTAGCGGCGCTTGTGCTCGTACAGGTTCTCACGATCATCGGCGTCCTGAGGTTCGAGGGCATTATCTCATTCTAAACCCATCCGCCTTGCCTAAGGGAAGGCGGTTTTTCTTTTCCCCAGCCCGATCTTGCGACAAACCGGCCGGTGAGGGTACACTGCGGCCGTCAACTATTTGAAGATATGTAGCCCATTCGTGGCATCGCAACTTTTATGCAAACCTGGAAACTCAAGAAACGGAGCGGGAAGGAGTCCGCGCGGATGCCGAACAGGTGGAAGACGGGGATAATCGGGGCTCTGCTCCTTGTTTCGACGTTCATGGCCGCGGTGTACGACTTTCCTCACGTTTGGAACGACGCGGCCGGTTTCGTCCAGACGAAGACCGGATGGCAGGCTCCGACGCTTGAGGACAAGCCGTACCGGTTGGGTCTCGACCTCCAGGGAGGAACGCATCTCGTGTACGAGGCCGACATGGCGCAGATCGCCGACGCCGACCGCGACACCGCGCTCGACGGCGTACGCGACGTGATCGAGCGCCGCGTCAACGCGTTCGGCGTCGCCGAGCCATTGGTGCAGACGACCACGACGGGCGGAACGTACCGCGTCATCGTGGAGCTCGCGGGCGTGCTCGACGTGAAGGAGGCGATCAAGCAGATCGGCGAGACGCCGGTGCTTGAGTTCAAGGAGCCGGGACAGGAATTGCAGCGCGAGCCCACCGCCGAGGAACAGTCGCAGCTCGACACCGCCATCGCCGCCGACCGCGCGAACGCCGAAGCGATTCTGGCGCGTGCGAAGAAGGGCGAGAGCTTTGACGCGCTCGTGGCCGAGGCGTCGATCGATCGCAACAAGGAGACGACAAAGGGCGTGATGGACGGCCTTGCGCTGGAGTCTCCGTTCTACGCGGCGATGGTGAAGGCCGTCACGGAAAACTACGTGCGCTCGGGCAACGTCGTCCCGAAGGTCGTGGAAACGTCCGAGGGGCTGATCGTGGAAAAGTTCATCGAGAAGAAGGACGCGACCGACGCGCTGCTGTCGCACCTTCTCGTCTGCTGGGAGGGAAAGACGCGCTGTACGTCCGGCATGAGCCAGATGGACGCGTCGAACCTGATCAACAAGCTGAAGGGCGAGGCGACCCCCGCGAATTTTGCCGAACTTGCGAAGGCGAACTCCACGGACAAGTCCGGCGACGGTACGGGCGACCTTGCCTGGGTTTCCCCGGGCCAGATGGTGGCTCCGTTCGAGCTCGGCGCGTCCCAGACCAGGGTCGGGACAATCTCCGAGGTGGTCGAGACCGAGTTCGGCTATCACCTCATCCACAAGCGCGAGGAGCGAAAGGTCGTCGTCTACACGATCCAGCGCGTGTTGCTTCCGATCACGACGATCACCGACGTCGTCGGCGACGTCTCGCCGTGGAAGAACACCGAGCTTTCCGGAAGGCAGCTCAAGCGCGCCTCCGTGCAGTTCGACCCGAGCACCAACGCGCCGAACGTATCCATCCAGTTTGACGCGGACGGCGGAAAGATCTTCGGCGAGCTTACGGCCCGGCTCGCGGGCCAGCCGATCGGGATCTTCCTCGACGGCCAGCCGATCTCCACGCCGACCGTGAACCAGGCGATCTACGGCGGGGAAGCGATCATCACGGGCGACTTCACGCTCGACGAGGCCAAGCTCCTCGCCCAGCGCCTGAACGCCGGAGCCCTGCCGGTTCCGGTCAATCTCCTCTCGCAGGAGACGGTCGGCCC
>CALRGA010000019.1 GCA_943357025.1 Candidatus Uhrbacteria bacterium RIFOXYB12_FULL_58_10
CGCGCCGACGGCCTCGGATGAGGAAGTTGTCGTGGTCGCGGACGAGCCTGCCGCCGATGAAACTCCGGTCGTCGAAGAGACGCCGGTGGTGATCGAAGAGCCCTCCTCCGCTACGGCTTCGGAGGGCGAGCCGGTCGTCGAAGAGGTTCCGGCGGAGGAAGCTCCCGCGGCCGACGAGCCTGTCGTCGAGCCGACCGTGGAATAATGTCAGAAAAAGCCAGGGGCAAAGCGTCCCTGGCTTTTGATTCTTGACACGATTCGAGATTGAAAAAAGTCGCGAAACGTGCTATTATGAGGAGGTAATTCAACGTAAAGGTCGAGTATGTTGGAAAAAGAGGATTTAGAGGCAATCCGCGGGGTCATGATAGAAGTCATGGGTGAAATGTTGGAGGAAATTGTTCTCCCAAGATTTGATACATTGGAGACCGACGTCGCCGAGCTCAAAACCGACGTCGCCGAGCTCAAGACCGACATGACGACGGTCAAAGGCAAGCTGAATGACATGGTCACCGTCGACTACATGGACCGCCGGCTGTTCGATCAGAAGGGCGAGCTGGCGAACTCGGGAATCCGGGCCTCGCACCAGGTGAAGACCCTCGCCACGGAGCTGCACCGGAACGGAGTCATTTCCGCCGATCAGTTTGTCCTCGCGACGGCGTTTTAGCAAAGGCCAGTGGCAAACGCCCCTGGCTTTTGGTTTTATGGCGCATTTGGTATGATTGTGCGGAAATTGATCCTCTGACTAACGCTGATTCCCTATGGCGATCGAATCGAAGATGCACAGGCCGGTCGGGCAGAAAAAGGAAACTCCTTGGCTGGCGATCACGCTCGCGGTCGTCGTCGTCGCGGCGGCGGCGTTCGCGTGGTGGTGGTTTAAAATGCGGATCGTCGTCCCGGTCGACGCGAACGCGGAGGTTGTCTCAATCCCGTCGGGCTCGTACCAGGCGGTGTTCCTCGACAACGGGCAGGTGTACTTCGGAAAGCTGGCGGAGGAACGGGACGGATTTTCGAGGCTGACGAGCGTGTACTACATGCAGGTGCGCGGCAATCCGCAGAATGGCACCGCCGATCCGCAGGCGGCGGACTCGGTGCTCGTGAAGCTTGGCAGCGAGGTGCACGGCCCGGCCGACTTCATGGACATCAACGTGAGCCACATCCTGTTCACGGAGGATCTGACCGGCGACTCGAAGGTTTCAAAGGCCATCGCGGACTACGTTTCAAAGCAACAGCCAAACCCATAACCATCCTATGATCAACACCGACAAGATTTTCACCGGCGTCACGCGATGGTCAATTTACCTGTCGTTTCTCCTCGTCCCGCTGTTTTTCCTCCCGTGGACGAACACGGTGCTCGAGACGGGCAAGCAGATGCTCGTCGTCATCCTTGCGTTGCTCGGCCTGATGAGCTGGCTCGGCGGAATGGTCGTAACGAAGAAACTGTCGTTCCGCACGGGCTGGGTCAACGCGCTTCCCGCGCTGTTCCTCGGCGCCACGCTCGCGTCGTCGATCTTCTCGCTCGCCGGCTATCAGACCTGGGTCGGCGACGCCGGGCAGGAGTACGCCAGCTTTCTCACCGCGGCGATGCTCGCGCTGCAGTTCTACGTCGTGCTGAACGCCGAGGAGGGCGTTTCGCGCGGCGCGTTCCTGGCGACGCTCGTCGCGAGCTCGGTCGCGGGTCTCGTCGGGCTGCTCGGGATGTTCGGGTTCGCGGTGCTTCCGTTCGACTTCGCGAAGGGCGCGGGGTTCAACACGGTCGGCCCGATGGTTGGGTTCTCGATGTACCTGATCGTCGTGATGACCATGGGACTCGCGGCGTGGCTCGTCTCCGGAAAGGGGAAGGGCGACCTGGTTCCGTCCGGATCGCCGGTCGGGATCCTGTCGCTCGCCTTGATCGCATTCACGTCGGTCGCGGCGCTCGTCACGGCCATCGCCGTCGACTTCTGGGTGCTGTGGGTGCTGGTCATCTTCGGCGTCCTGCTGCTCGCCATGTTCGCGTTCCTCCAGCCGCAGACCTTTCCGGACCAGCGCAAGTTCGCGGTGCCGCTGTTCGCGCTGCTGGTGGCCGTCCTCCTGCTGTTCGTCCGCACCCCGCTTTCCGTGAGACTTCCGGTTTCCGTGTCGCCGTCGTACTCCGCGTCGTGGGGAATCGCGCGTTCCACGCTGACGGAAGGCTGGCTTCGGATGGCCGTCGGTTCCGGTCCGGGGACGTTCGCGTTCGATTACGCCAAGTACCGCCCGTCCGACGTGAACGCCACCGCCTTCTGGGACACGCGGCTCGACCGCGCCAAGTCCGACCTGCTCACGCGCCTCGCCACCACCGGCATGGTGGGCGCGCTGCTGTGGCTCTCCATGATGGTGTCCGTCCTCGGCCTGGCGCTTGCCCGGCTGCTGCGCGACGACCGCGATTCGGAAGGCTGGAAAGTGACGTACGCGCTCTTCGCGGGGTTCTCGACGCTCCTGCTCGGACATCTTTTGTATGGGTCGAGCATGGCGCTTTCGTTCCTGCTGTGGGGATTTGCCGGCCTGCTCGCGACCCAGTCGTCGCGCGGCATCAGGGAGACCGACTTCGCCAAGTCGCCGCGGCTCGGGCTCGGATTCTCGTTCCTGTTCGTGGTCGTGACCGTGGGCACGCTCGCCACGCTATTCGTGACGGCCGGCCGGCTCGCCGCCGAGAACGCGTTCGTGAAGGCCGTTCGCCTCGACCAGAAGCGCGCGCCGGTCGAGCAGATCATCGCGCAGCTTGGGACGGCGGTGCGCTACAACCAGCTTTCCGACATCTACTATCGCAACCTTTCCTCCGCGCTTCTCACCCAGGCCCGCCGCACCATCGCGTCGGCGAACGGAACGGAGCTGACGGCGGACCAGAAGGCATCGGTGACCAACTCGGTCTCCATGGCGGTGAACGCCGCCAAGGCCGCCACGGATTCCGAGCCGAACAACGTCGACAACTGGGTGGTGCGCGGATCCATCTACCGCGACGTGATGACGTTCGTGGCGAACGCCGAGGACTTCGCGGCCGCCACGTTCCAGCAGGCGGTCGTTCTCGAGCCGGGGAACCCGTCGCACCGCGTGAACCTCGGCCGCGTGTACCTCGCGGTCGCCGACCGCGCGGCGCAGATGAAGGCCGCCGAGAGCGCCGAGCTCGCCGCCACGGCGACCAAGTCCGAGACGGACAACCTCGCGCTTGCCGAAGAATCGCTGCTCGCGGCCATCCGGCTGAAGTCCGACTACGCCCCGGCGCACTACTACCTCGCCGCTTCCTACGAGCGCCAGGGACGCCTCGCCGACGCGGCATCGAGGCTCGCGGCGCTTCGCCAGGTCAGCCCGAGCGACGTCGGCCTCGGCTTCCAGCTGTCGATGCTCCTCATCCGCCTCGAGAAGCTCGACCTGGCCCAGGCCGAGCTTGAGCGCATCGTGTCGCTCTCGCCCGACTATTCGAACGCGCTCTGGTACCTCGGCGCCATCTACGAGAAGAATGGCAGCAAGGAAAAGGCGGTCGCGGCGATTTCGCGAGTGAGCCAGCTGAACCCGGGCAACGCGGCCGTTGCCAAGCGCCTCGACGGGCTCGTGAGCGGCAGGTCCGACGCGTCGATCCCCGTCCCCGTGGAGGAGGGACTCGAGGGCGCGACGGATGTCACGACGAACGCGGACGGATCGACGGGATCCGATACGAACGACGTCGTGCAGCAGGACACGGGAGCGAACCGGTAAAAATCAAAGGCCGGCCTGATTTCGTCAGGCCGGCTTTTTCGTCTGTCGTTCTACTACCTCGCGCTCGGCCTGGACGATCGTCTTGCCGGGGAAGGCGAGGCGAACCTCGCTCGGAGGCCGTTCGGTCCGGACGATCGCGACGATCTCATGCGCCGCGGTCTCATAGATGAGCGCGACGGTCTTCGCGTCCGGCGTCGAGGCGATAAGTTCCTCGATGACGTCCGGCAGGTCGTCCTCCTCGGCGCCGGCGTGGAGGAAATCCTGCTGGGAGAGGAGCGTCCACACGAACGACGCGGAGGAATCGACTTTCAGCCGGGCGAGCGCGCGACCCCAGAGCCGGAGCGTGGGGACGGACCGCGTGCGGTACAGGTTGTGGACGATCGCCTCGCGCCTCGCGCCCTTCGCCACGAGCTTGCTTGCGGTCTGGAGCGTCTTCGGCGAGACGTTATGCGTCTTGAAGCTCTTCGTCTTAGAAATCATCCCGGTCAGGAGCGCCGTCACGGTCTCCTCGTCGAGCAGGCCGGGCTCGATGGCCTCCACGAGGTCGTGCACCACTTCGCTCACCGACACGGCCGTGAGGTCCACCACGTTCAGCTGCCCGAAGTGCTCGTTCTCGGCGCGGTGGTCGACGTTCAGGATCGGGGTGCGATAGAAGAAGTCGGGGTGGTCGGCGTACAGGTGCGCGCAGGATTCCAGGTCGGCGGCGCCGAGGCAGACGATGAGGTCGTAGCGGTAGCCGGTCGATGACACGCTCATATCCTTCGCGTCCCAGAACCCCTTTTTTGGCGACAGGTGGATCACCAGCTTGTCATCCTTCAGCTCGTACGTGAGCTCGTCGACCTTCGTCTTCGACGCGTCGATCTCGATGACGAACCGGCGCAGGTTCTCGAGGCGCGGCGAAACTTTCTCGTGGCCGGGAAGGAAGCGCAGGTTTTTCGGCGTCGCGCCGTCGGCCGCCACGATGTCCGCCTTCTTGTCGAGCTTCTCGAGCACGCGCGCGAGGCCGATGGCCGAGGCGTAGCCGTCCGCCCCCGCCTGACGGGGAACGCAAATGAGCGGCCGACTCGACCGCTTTATCGCCTCCAGAACCCGTTGCATTTCCCCAAGAGCCATCCGTTTAAACGATAAAATGTGTCAGGTATCTTCAACAAGCATGGGAATAAGCCATAATACTCAGGGTTTCATATTGCGTCAAGGATCCGGGACATTGCCCAGAACCCTCGTTTCGCCTACACTACGTACAATATGGCGAAACAAGACATTCCAAAACGATCCGACATCCCGAAGGCGTACGACGCGGCGAGCTACGAGGACGGCATCTACGCCGCCTGGGAGGCGAGCGGCCTGTTCAACCCCGACAATTTGCCCGGCGACCGCCCCGAGGCGTTCTCCATCGTGCTTCCCCCTCCGAACGTGACCGGCACCCTCCACATGGGGCACGCGGTGATGCTTGCGATCGAAGACATCATGGTGCGCTTTGCGCGGATGCGTGGCAAGAAGGCCCTGTGGATACCCGGCACGGACCACGCGGCGATCGCCACCTCCACGAAGGTGGAAAACATCCTGTTCAAGACGGAAGGGAAGACGCGCCACGACGTCGGCCGCGAGGATTTTTTGCGCCGCGTGGAAAAATTCGCGCAGGACAGCCACGACACCATCGTGGACCAGTGCAGGAAGATGGGCGCATCGCTCGACTGGAGCCGCGAGGCGTACACGCTCGACGCGAAGAGGAACCACGCGGTCAACGTCGCGTTCAAGAAAATGTACGACGACGGCCTCATCTATCGCGGCCACCGCGTCATCAACTGGGACCCGGTCGGGCAGACGACCATCTCCGACATCGAGATCGTCTACAAGGAGGTCGAGGCGACGCTGTACACGTTCCGCTACTCCAGGGATTTCCCGATCGCGATCTCGACGACGCGTCCCGAGACCAAGGTCGGCGACACGGCGGTCGCGGTTCATCCGGACGACGAGCGGTACGCGGCGTTCATCGGGAAGACGTTCGAGAACATCCCGTTCGCCGGGACGACGATCTCGATCAAGGTCGTCGCCGACAGGGAGGTCGACCCCGCGTTCGGCACGGGCGCGCTCGGGGTTACCCCGGCGCACAGTCTCATTGACGCGGACATCGCGGCGCGGCACGGGTTGGCGATGCGGCAGGTGATCGGCGAGGACGGAAGGATGACTGCCGACGCCGGATCGCTCGTCGCGGGACAGACCACGAGGGAGGCGCGCGAGACCGTCGCGGCGTGGCTGCGAGCGAAAGGTCTCGTCGAAGGGGAAGAGAAGACGACGCAGAACCTCGCCACCGCCGAGCGCTCGGGCGGCACCGTCGAGCCGATCCCGATGCTGCAGTGGTTCGTCGCCGCGTCCAAGGAATTTGTGCGCGACGGCAAGACCGTCTCGCTGAAGTCGCTTACCCAGGACGCGGTGCGCTCCGGGAGCGTGAAGATCATTCCGGAGCGGTTCGAGAAAGGATACTTCCAGTGGGCGGACAACATGCGCGACTGGTGCGTCAGCCGTCAGCTTTGGTTCGGACACCGCATCCCCGCGTGGTATCGCGGCGACGAGATCGTCGTCAGCGAGATCGCGCCGGAAGGCGACGGATGGACGCAGGATCCGGACACGCTCGACACGTGGTTCTCCGCCGGAATGTGGACCTTCACGACGCTCGGCTGGCCCGAGAAGACCGCCGACCTTGAGACGTACCATCCGACGACCATCCTCGAGACGGGATACGACATCCTCACGTTCTGGGTCGTCCGCATGGTCACGATGACGACGTACCTGCTCGGCCAGGTCCCGTTCAAGACGGTCTACCTCCACGGCCTCGTGCGCGACGAGCAGGGACGCAAGATGTCCAAGTCGCTCGACAACATCATCAACCCGCTCGACATGATCGCAAAGTACGGCGCCGACGCGACCCGCTTGTCGCTCGTCATCGGCTCGACGCCGGGAAACGATTCGAAGCTGTCCGAGGAAAAGGTCGCGGGATATCGCAACTTCACGAACAAGCTCTGGAATATTTCCAGGTTCGTCCTTTCGTCCGTCGACGACACGCTCCCCTCTCCTTCGAAAGGAGAGGGACAGGGTGAGGTCTACGGTGGGCCAACCCCACTGACTCTCGCCGACCGCTGGATCCTCTCCCGCCTCGACGCGGTCGTCTCGTCCGTCACGCGCAAGCTCGAGGCGAACGAGCTCTCGTCCGCCGGCGAGGAGCTGCGCGACTTTACGTGGAACGACTTCGCGGACTGGTACTTGGAGATCGCGAAGATCGAGAAGGGGAAGGACGCGATCCTCATGGACGTCCTCGAGACGCTGACGAGGCTCTGGCACCCGTTCATGCCGTTCGTCACCGAGCAGATCTGGTCCTCGTTCAAGGGGACGACGCTGATGGTCGAGGCATGGCCGACGGTCGAGAATCGCCGCGACGAATCCGCCGAGCGAGAGTTCGCGGTCGTCCAGGACGCGGTCACGACGATCCGAAACATTCGCGCGACGCAGCGCATCGAGCCGGCCAAGAAGGTCGCGGCGACGGTCGGCAACGCGGCAATCCTCGCGCACGCCGATGTCATTAAGTGGCTTGCCCGCCTTGAGGACCTTTCCTTGTCTGACAAGCCGGGCATCCAGCTCGTCCTCGGCGACATGGACATGGTCGCCGAGCGCGCCCGCCTCGAAAAGGAACGCGACGACCTCTCCGCGTACGTCGCCGCAACGGACGCGAAGCTCGCGAACGTCGAGTTCACGTCGAAGGCCCCCGAAAAAGTCGTCGCGGGCATGCGTGCCAAACGCGACGAGGCCGCGGCGAAGCTCGCGGCGATCATCTCCCAACTATGACGACCCTCCAACAGGCCAAGCAGCTCATCCTCACCGAGCTCAAGAAGGCCGTCGGCAAGGAGTATACGCCGAGCGTCGACGACCTCTCGTATCCTCCCGACGCGAAGCTGGGCGATCTTTCGTTTGCCTGCTTTTCTTTGGCAAAGGGACTGAAGCGCAACCCCGTCGAGATCGCCACCGAGATCGCGGCGAAGATCGGGCCGAAGGGGTTCATCCGGTCCATCGCGTCCGCCGGGCCGTACGTGAACTTTTCGCTCGACGACGCGGCGTTCTGCGTGGCCGTCGTGGATGAGATTGCAAACCACGCGCGGTGCTACGGGACGTCGACCGCCGGCACGGGGAAGCGGATCATGGTGGAATATGCCCAGCCGAACACGCACAAGGAAATCCACGTCGGGCACATCCGCAACTTCACCGTCGGACAGACCGTCGTGAACGTCCTCCGCGCGAACGACTACGACGTGATCCCCACGTCGTACATCAACGACCTCGGGGCGAACGTCGCGCGCTGCGTCTGGGCCGTGAAGAACGTCGCCCATGGAATCGTCCCCGACGGCGAGGACCAGATCTCCTTCCTGCAACGCATGTACGTCGAGGCGACGTCGCGCGGCGAGGCCGACGAGACCGTCCGCGCCGAAGTCTCGCAGATCCAGCGCGATCTCGAGGAGGGGAAGGGCCCGTCGCTTGCCACGTGGAAGAAGACGTGGAAGTGGTCGGTGGCGTACATCAAGGGCGTCTTCAAGGATCTCGGCCTGCCGATCGACGTCTGGTATTTCGAAAGCGATCTCATCAAGGACACGAAGCGGACGGTCGAGGACCTCATCCGCCGCAACATCGTCACGTCGAGCCAGGGCGCGTGGATCGTCGACCTCGAGGCCGAGGGGCTCGGCGCGAACCTGCTCGTGAAGACCGACGGGACGCTCCTTTACAACGCCAAGGACATCGTGCTCGCGCTCCGCAAGGAGGAGGACCAGCACCCCGTCCGGTCGATCTACGTCATCGACGCCCGCCAGTCGCTCGCGATGCAGCAGCTGTTCGCGACGCTCAAGCGGATGGGATTCAACAAGGATCTCCAGCACCTCTCGTACGAGTTCGTCACGCTGAAGGAGGGCGCGATGTCGTCGCGCAAGGGGAACGCCATCCGCTACGAGACGTTCCGCGACGAGATGGTCGCGATGGCGGCCGAGGAAACGTCGAGGCGCCACGTCGACTGGCCCGCGAAGAAGGTGTCGAATACGGCGCGCGCCGTCGCGTTCTCGGCGATCCGGTTCGGGATGCTCAAGCAGGACCTCGACAAGAAGATTACCTTCGACATGGCCGAGGCGATGAGCTTCGAGGGGTTTACGGGGCCGTACCTGATGTACTCGTTCGCGAGGATGCAGAGCATTTTGAAGAAAGGCGCGAAGGGGATCCGTCCTTCGCTCCTGCGGGAGCTTCGGAGGACAAGCTGGGTTCCGGCCGAGCACACATTGGTCCTGGCACTCGCGAAGTATCCCGAGGTCGTCTTTGCCGCGGGGCAGACGCTTCGGATCTCGACGATCTCGCAGTACCTGTTCGACCTGTGCCAGGCGTTCTCGAACTTCTACGAGAACGCGCCGGTGCTGTCTGCCGAGCCGGACGTGATGGCATCCCGCCTGGCGATCGTCGAGTCCGCGGCGACCGTCCTTGAGAACGGGCTCGGCCTGCTCGGGATTGAGACGGTCGACGAGATGTAGATCGAATCGCAACGAAAAAGAGCTCCTAGTCGGAGCTCTTTGCGGTTATCAGGTGCATGCGGAGCTGGATGAGGCTGAGCGCCATGAGGAAGTAGGAGCAGAGATAGATCATGTCGCCGTAACCTCCCATCTCCCAGGTTTCGTTCACGACCTGGAGCAGGAAGTTGTAGTCGGCGACGTACTGCACGGCGAGTGCGGCGAGGATGAACAGGATCTTGTTCTTCATCACTCCGCCAAGCGTGCTTCGGGACAGGAGATAGGTGAGCAGCGCGACGGACACGTAGAAGGCCTGGCCGAGCGGATATCCGAAGTCGAGGAAGACGCGGAGCGGGTCGGTCCAGTCGAACTCGTAGCCGCGAAGGAAGTTGAAGTAGGAGAATCCGAGCACGGCCGCCGGGATGATCATGATCTGGATCTGACTCGTGATGGATCTGAGCGAAAGCTTGATTCCAGACGCTTTTGCCAGCATGAGGATACCGTACGCGTACAGCGGGATGCTTCCGAAGTAGCCGAGGTCGGCGAGCGACGGATAGGGTATCTCGACGCCCGCGAACAGGTTGTAGTAGCTGAACACGCTCTGTCCGAGCACTTGGAACAACAGACCGGCGGTAAGCGCGGAGATGGCGCGTCCCATGACGCTTTTTGCTCCGCCCCACGACCGCGCGATGACGATTCCCCAGACGCCGCCCCAAAGCGCGACGGCCTGGTACGAGGCGGCCCAGAGCCCGTTCGCGCCGAACGAGCCGGAAAATTCGCCGGAGGATTTCAGGAACACCCACCAAAGCAGAAGCGCGGCGAAGAGGGTTCCCGTGACGATGGACGCCCGGTCGGTTTCCTGGGCCGTCGTTTCTGATTGTTCGAGCGTACTCATGCGCCAAGTGTATCACACGGCTTCTTTTGGATCCACGAGACGCGGTACTTTCGAAGGTACGCGTGCGGGAGAAAATCCTTCTTGCATCTCTTCAGTCCCGGGATCCCCAGGTCCTGCTGATAGTTGAGATACTCGCATCCCGCGTCGGAAAGGATTCGCGCGGTTTCCTGCATCAGGTATTGGTAGGCGCCAACGTAGCGTTCCGGATCCGCCTTCTCGAAGTGCAGCATGCCGTACGCGCCATGGAGCCTCTCGTTGATGGTGAATCCCGCGAGCTCGCCATCGACGTACACGCCGATTCCGATCAGCGGGTGAACCGCGGACAGGCCGAGCGCCTGCGACATCGCCCGATACTCGGCGTCCGTGCTCGTGGGCGGGAGTCCCTTGCGGCACGCCCAGCCGAGAAAGAAACTCTTTAGGGACTCCTGGGTCTCCGCGTCGGACAGGTCGAGAATGCGCGTCTCGGACCGGTGCGAACGAAGGAATCGCGCCACGAAGTTGCGCTTCGACCGCAGCCTGTTCCCCGCGAAGGTCTTCATGCGCTCGACGGAAAGGACGTAGTCGTGATTGTCGGGGTCCTCCGCGATGCGAAACTTGTCGGGATGGATGTTTCCAAGCGAGGAGCGCGGCAAAAGTCTGAGTTCCGGCTCGACCCCGTCCTTTTTCATGCGCGCGAGCAAAAGGATCGCCGTATCCTCCGCCGCGTTCGTCCCGAGGAACGAATAGAACGGCCTTCCGGTGATGTAATCGGAGAAACGAACGACCAGGTTTCCGTTCAGCATGCAGATTGCCACCGAGCCGGCCACGTTCCAAGAAAAAAGGCTCGTGAAGTTAAAATCCGAATACGGGTCGAATTGCCTTGCAATCGCCTCGATGTGCGCGCGATGACCGATGGAAAGCGGCTCGAAGATGGGGAATTCGGAAGGCATGGCCCCATCTTACGCGCCGGCGGCGTTTCGCGGCAAATCGAATCGTGCTATGATGAGAACGATATGGTCGAATCCCGACAGCTCGCCATGATGATCATTCGAGAGCAGGAGCTGGTCATCGGGCCGCTTGCTTGGCGCGAGGCGAGAAAGGTCGCGGGGCTGAGGATCGGCGCGGATCACGCGGTGCGGATGGAAGGCGATTCGCGGACCGTCCTGTCGGGGCTCGTACGGCAGTACGAGGGGCTGTTCGGCCAGGCGTCCGTCCAGGTGTGCCGCGACGCGGTGCGGACGATGCTGCCGAAGTTTGCCGCGGCGGACGTTCCGGACGTTTTGAAATAGATTTCGCTGATGGGCTATGGGCAATAAGGGAACGACGGCGGCCGAGGACGTAAACCGGGAACTGTACGCGCGCAACGCCGAGCTCTCGGTGCGCAACAAGACGCTGTCGCTCCTGCACAAGATGGACGACGTGACGGTGCGCGCGCTGGAGACGAGCGAGATGGTGAGCGAGATCGTGCGCGCGCTCGACGCGGAATTTTCATATCCGTTCGTGGCGATCGGACTGTGCGACGAGAGGGGAAAGCGGCTCGCTTGGAAGTCGTTCGCCTGCGTCGACGGGAAGGCGTGCCCGTTCCTTTCGGTCGAAAAGATGAAGCCGATCGCCCTCTCCTCTCGGACGAACGCGTGTGCGCTCGCGATCCGGTCGGGCCGCCGACGCGTCGCGGCGACGCTCGCGAGCGTCCTCTCGCCGTCGATTCCCGAGGGACACGCCAAGGTCTTCTCGAAGTCGTCCGGAATCAGGAGCACGCTGGTGCTGCCGCTCATTTCCGAGACGCGGCCCGTAGGCGTGCTCGTGGTCGGAATGGACCGCATGAGCAAGGACCTCACCGCCTACGAGCGCGACACCTTCTCCTCGCTGCTCGGCCTCATTACCATCGCCATCCAGAAGGCCGAGACGTACGCCCGCCTGCAGCGAACCACCAAGCAGCTGCGCGAGGCCAACCACAAGCTGCGCGCGCTCGACGCGATGAAGACGGAGTTCCTGTCGATCGCCTCGCACCAGTTGCGCACGCCGCTCTCCGTGATGAAGGGATACCTCGGCCTCCTGAAGGCCGGCATCCTCGGTCCGCTCGAGCCGAAGCAGAACGAGACGCTCGGCCGCATGGCCGACGGGACCGAGCAGCTCATTCTCCTCGTGAACCACCTGCTCGACGTGTCCCGCATCGAGTCGGGACGCCTCGTTGTCCGCCTCGTTCCCGCCGACCTGCGCGGCCTGCTCGACGGCGTGGCAAAGTTCATCCAGGGGAAGGCGCAGGAACGGGGCCTTGTCCTGACGTGCGAGCTGCCCGACGCCCCCATGATGGCGAACGTCGACCTCGAGAAGGTGAAGGAGGTGTTCATGAACCTGCTCGACAACGCGGTGAAGTATACCGAGAAGGGGAGCGTGAAGGCCAGGATGTGGGAGGAAGGCGGGATGGTCGTCGTGACCGTGACGGACACGGGCATGGGACTCACGTTGGAAGATTTGGAAAAGCTGTTCCAGAAATTCGTCACGGGATCGGCGTCCAGACAAGTGCAGACGACGACCGGACTTGGCCTGTACGTGGTTCGAAAGCTGATGGAAGCCATGGGCGGAACGGCATCCGCCGCGAGCGTCGGAACGGGAATGGGCTCGACATTCACGCTGAAGTTTCCGGTAGCGAAGTAAGATTCCTTTGACCTTTGACCTTCTCTTCGCTACACTCAGGTCAATATGTTTAAGCATCAAGAACAATCGCGTATGGCATCCTCCGGACAGGAAACGATCATCGCGCAGGGCGTAAAGGTGGAAGGCGACTTTTCGAGTACCGGAGACGTGCTCATCGACGGCGAGGTGGCGGGAACGGTCCGAACCGCCGCGAGCCTTCGCGTGGGCGAGACCGCGAGGATCTCGGCAGACGTGACCGCGGCCACGGCCGTGATCGCGGGCGAGATCCAGGGCAACGTCCACATTCAGGACCGCCTCGAGCTCCTCGACACGTCCGTCGTCCACGGCGACGTCGAGTGCCGCGTTTTGTCGGTGGCGGCGGGGGCGACGATCAACGGGAGGGTGACGATGGGCGGGGGCAAAGAGTGAGCTCTGGGATACTAATCTACAAATTGGCTACAAAACTACGTATCTACAAATTGCTACAAATTGCTACGAATGCCCCATTCGTAGCAATCCGTTGATTCGTAGTTTTGTAGCCAATTCGTAGATTAGTATCCACTTCTCCATGTACTGCTACATCTACGACGAACTCACCCAGCACCAGCGGTTCGCGCCCGAACTAGCCTTGATTGAGAACCGCCTTACCGACCTTGGCATCGCGGGGAAGATCGTGCGGATGGCGCTGTTCCGGAACGTGCAGGAAATGGTCCGCGACGAGATCCGGCGCGGGACCACGAGCGTGATCGCGGTGGGAAACGACGAGACGGTGCACAAGGTGATCGACGCCATCTCGGGCACGAGCGTGACGCTCGGCATCATCCCGCTCGGCGACGGGAACGGGCTCGCGGCGCTGCTCGGCGTGCCGCACGGGCTCGCGGCGTGCGACGTGCTGTCGGCGCGCATCGTCGAGACCATCGACGCCGGCATCGTGAACGGCAAGCGGTTCCTCACGATCATCTCCGTTCCGAACTTCAGCGCGGAGCTCACCTGCGACGGCGTCTACCGCGTCGTTCCCGACGAGCCGAGCCTCCTCGAGATCCGCAACCTCGCCGGCGACGCCTCGAAGTCCGAGCGCGTTTCGGACCCCACCGACGGCCGCCTGGAAACGATCCTCCGCGTCTCGGTGAAGCATGGCTGGCTCGGCCGCCGCTCGCTCTGCGAAAGCGTCCTCCCGCTCCAGAGCCTCGCCATCCGCAGCGAAATCCCGATCACGATCAAGGCCGACGGCGACGAGATGACGGGCACGAGGTTCGACATCGGGATAGAACGCGGAGCGATCCGGGTGATATCGGGGCGGGGGAGGAAGTTTTGAGGCGCGAAAAGATGCCCTGGCTCGCCAGGGCATCTTTTGGTGGACGCTGCGGGATTCGAACCTGCGACCTTCTCGATGTAAACGAGTTGCTCTAACCAGCTGAGCTAAGCGTCCCGATCCACAAGGACTCTAGCAAATATCGTCCCCCTTGCCAAACGACATCGCCTCGCGTACACTTTCGGCGCGCGCGGTCGTGGTGAAATGGTAGACACGCCAGCTTGAGGGGCTGGTCCTAGCAATAGGGTGGAAGTTCGAGTCTTCTCGACCGCACCAAAAGGTCCCCTGGGAAACCAGGGGATTTTTTGATAGGATATCGCCACTATGGCACCAATCTTTCGCATCCCGCTCGGCATCGTCGTCATGCTCCTCGGCATGCTCATGACATTCAAGGCCGAGACCATGCTCGAATGGTTCGGCGAGAACGCGTGGGCCGAGGACAAGATGGGCTTCGGCCAGTCGCGCCTGTTCTACAAGCTCCTCGGCACGCTCGTCGCGTTTCTCGGCATCTTCATCATGACGAACATCATCTCGGACATCCTTGGAGGAGTGGCGGGGGTGTTCGTGAGGGGGACGTAGGGATACGAATCTACAAATCGGCTACAAAACTACGAATCAACGGATTGCTACGGACGGAATGCGATTTCGTAGAAATTTGTAGATATTCGTTGATTCGTAGTTTTGTAGCCGATTTGTAGATTCGTATCCACTTTCCACCAGTTTGACTAAACCCAGCTTCTTCCGTTTAATACTCGCATTCCTAATCTCACCGACCAATCCCCCCTATGAACTTCGACCTTCGCCCCCTCGTCTATCCGTCCTACTGGCTATCGCTCGAACCCCCGAGGGTGTGGGACGGCGCCGGGCGCTCGCTTGCCGTGATCTTCGTCGGGATGCTCATTGCGAGCGTGCTCGTCCGCCGCTACAAGACGGCGAAGGCCGTCGACAAGATCCAGGCCGCCCTGTACCGGAAGGTGTCCTCGATGCTCGCCACGATGGGAATCATCGGGCTTGTCCTGTTCTTCCTCAGCTACGAGCAGATTCGATTGCTCGGCGCACGCCCGCTGTATCTTGCCTGGCTCGCTGGACTCGTCGTCTGGGTCGTCTGCCTCGTGAAGTTCGCGAAGAAAGAGGCGCCGGTCGTCCGCCAGAGCATTCTCGACCGCCGCGCGATCCAGAAGTATCTGCCGAAGCGCCGCAAATAATATGATCGATCCGCGCCGCGCGTTTGGAAATTCAGGGGAGGACCTGGCCGCGGCGTTCTTGGAGAGACTTGGGATGACGGTGCTCGAGCGAAACGTCTCGACGTTCGCGGGCGAGGCCGACATCGTCGCGGAGGACAGCGGCGAGATCGTGTTTGTCGAGGTCAAGACGCGACAGGGCGGCGAGTTCGGCTGGCCGGAGGAATCGATCACGCCGCCGAAGTTTCGCCGGATGCAATTGACGGCCGAG
>CALRGA010000020.1 GCA_943357025.1 Candidatus Uhrbacteria bacterium RIFOXYB12_FULL_58_10
TACCTTTCCTCGCAGCAGTCGATCCTTCATTATGAGATGCCGCTGTCGATGATCATCGTGGACTTCTACGACCGGCTCAAGAGCGTCACCTCGGGCTACGCCTCGATGAACTACGAGCTGATCGACTACCGCGTGGCCGACGTGGCCCGGCTCGACATCCTGGTGGCCGAGGAAGCGGTGGAGGCGCTCTCGATGCTCGTGTATCGCGACGAAGCCGAGCGCGTGGGACGCCGCGTCCTCTCGTCGCTGAAGGAATCCATCCCGCCCGTCTGGTTCGTGATCAAGCTTCAGGCCGCGCTCGGCGGAAAGATCGTGGCGGCGGAGCGCATTTCGGCGCTGAGCAAGGACGTGACCGCGGGGCTCTACGGCGGCGACGTGACGCGCAAGAACAAGCTGTTGGACAAGCAGAAGAAGGGCAAGAAGAAGATGGCCGCGCTCGGCAAGGGCAGCGTGGACATCCCGACCGACGCGTATCTGAAAGTCCTTAAGCGAAGCTAACCGTTTCTATGATCAAGCGCAAGCAAGTCGTCAAAGCCATGTGGATCTTCGTCTGTACGCTCGTAATCGTGAGCATGTTCGCCACGACCGTCAGCCTGTAGTGTGGACAAGAACTGGATGATTTCGGATCTTGTCCCGGAGGACGCTCGGCGCGAGTTCGCGGGCGTCCATCCGGTCGTTTTGCAGTTGCTCTGGAACAGAGGCGTCCGTTTGCGCGAGCAGATGGACGTCTTTCTGTCTCCGGACTGGAATCGCGACGTGCATTCGCCGTCGCTGTTCCGAAACATGCCCGAGGCCGTCGCCCGCGTGTTCAAGGCGTTGGAGACTGGCGAGGTGATTACGGTTCACGGCGACTACGACGCGGACGGCGTGTGCGGATCTGCCGTTTTGATCTCGACGCTTCGCGAGCTGTGCCGGGCGTTCGGGTTCGACGAGACGAAGACGACGTCGTTCATTCCCGACCGCGAGAAGGACGGGTACGGGATGTCGCCGAAGACGGTCGAGCACCTGAACGAGCACGTCAAGACCAGGCTCATCATCACGGTCGACTGCGGTATCTCCAACAAGCCCGCGATCGACCGCGCCAAGGAGCTCGGCATCGACACGATCGTCTGCGACCACCACGCGATGCCCGCCGAGCTGCCAACCGCGGCAATCCTCATCCATCCGCAGGTGCCGGGGGAGACGTATCCGAACAAGTCGCTGTGCGGGACGGGGGTGGCGTTTAAGCTGGCGTGCGGCCTGATCGAGGAGGCGAGGCGACGACAATCGGACGGCCGGACGGATGGGGCCCCAGCTGCGGAACATCCCGTCGTACTCGCTGTTTCGGCTGATGCCTCGCTCCGTGCGTCGGGAGCCCTGTTCCTCCGCCCCCATCCGTCCGGTCGTCCTCCGATTTCTGAGGGATATGAGAAGTGGTTGTTGGACCTTGTCGCGATCGCGACGGTGACGGACGTGATGCCGCTCGTCGGCGAAAATCGCGCGCTGGAGACATTCGGGCTCGTCGTCCTCAACAAGACGCGGCGTCCCGGATTGCGCGCGCTCGTCGACGTGGCCGGTGGGAAGTTCGGGTTGCTCGACACGTATTCGATCGGGTTTCAGATTGGGCCGCGCATCAACGCGGCGGGACGGATGAACCATGCGAGCGCGGCGTTGAACGTCTTGCTTGAAGAGGACGAGATGAAAGCGGTTGTTCTCGCGAGCGAGTTGAACGACGCGAACGTGGCGAGACAAAAAGCGTCCGAGGCGATGTACCAGGAGGCGCTGGCGCAGGTGGGGGACATTGGCGATCGCAAGCTCATCGTGGCGGTCGGAAACGGTTGGTCGGCGGGACTCGTCGGCCTCGTCGCGGGGAAGCTCGTGAACGTGTACGGGCGACCGACCTATGTCGTTGGCAAGAACGAGGAGGGAAAGTACGTCGGATCGGGGCGGTCGGTCGAAGGGTTCGATGTGACGGAATGTCTCAAATCCGCAGCAAATCACTTGGATAAATTTGGTGGTCACCCACAGGCGTGCGGATTCTCGGTCACGGGACAGAGAAAGTTCATGGAAGCGGTGGTGGCGATGAACGCCTACGCGGAAACGACGCTGGCCGGGCGCGACCTGGCGCCGACCTTGAAGATCGACACGGCGATCGACCTTGGCGACGCGAACTGGGCCCTGATCGCCGAGCTCAACAAGTTTGCCCCGTGCGGCGAGGGAAACCCGAAGCCCGTGTTCGTCGCGGACGATCTCGTCGTCGCGGACATCTCGACGATGGGCGCGGACAAGAAGCACCTCCGGCTGACGGCGCGGTCGAAAACTGGTAAGCTGGCAAAAATGGTCGCGTTCGGATTCGGCGAGTGGGCAACGAAGCTCAAGGTCGGCGACACGTTCCGCGCGGCGTTCGAGATTGGGATGAACGAGTGGAACGGGAACAAGGAATTGCAAATGAGAATCGTGGATATCAAGCTATGAAAGTACGCATCTACACCGACGGAGGTTCACGCGGCAACCCCGGCCCTGCGGCCTCGGGCGCGGTGATCAAGAAACTTGACGGGCACGCGGATGGCGAGACGATCGTTTGCGTTTCGCGGTGGCTTGGGAAGGACACGAACAACCAGGCGGAGTACACGGCGATCATCATCGGGCTGGAGCGGGCACGGACGCTCGGGGCGACGGAGGTGGACATGGTGATGGATTCGGAGCTGGCCGTGCGGCAGCTGAACGGGATTTACAAGGTAAAGAATCCCGAGATCGCCAAACGGTTCGTGGAAGTCCACAACCTCATCCAGGACTTCAAGAAGGTGACGTTTCGCCACGTCCGCCGCGAATTCAACAAGGAGGCCGACGCGGTTGTGAACAGGTGCATCGACGAACATTTGGGGAAGTGACGGAGTGATTGAGTGATGAAGTGATGGAGACGTGCTATAATAACTTCATCACTCAATCACTCCACGACTCCGTCACTCCCGACCCCCTATGTCACTATTCGGAGGGAATAAAACGCACACGTATCTCGGCGTCGACATCGGGACGTCGGGGCTCAAGGTCGTCGAGCTGTCCAACGAGAAGGGCCGCGCGAAGGTGATGACCTACGGCTATTCGGAACGCCAGCCGGGCCAGCCGGTGTTTTCGCCGTTCGACGATCCGAAGGGGACGGGAGAACGTCTGGCCGCGCTTTGCAAGAAGGCGGGCGTAAAAGGGACGAAGGTGATGGCCGCGCTGCCATTGTCGAGCGTGTTTTCGACGATCGTGAGCGTGCCGAAGCGCAAGCATGAGAAGGAAATGCAGCCGCTCGTGGACGCGCAGGTTTCCAAGCTCACCCCGATGCCGCTGAGCGAGATGGTGACGTCGACGACGTATATCGACGGGGTGAAAGGAATCGCGCCGGTCAAGGGCGCCAAGACGCCGGAAGAGAAAATCAAGGCGTCCGACCATGTACGAGTTCTCGTGACAGGGGCGGCCAAATCGCTCGTTCAAAAGTACATTGAGATCTTTAAAGTCGCGAAGCTTGATCTGACGGCGCTCGATACCGAGTCGTTCGCGATGGTTCGCTCGCTCATCGGCAAGGACAAGAGTCCGATCGCGATCCTCGACATCGGCGGGGCGAGCACGAGCATTACGATCGTGGAAAAGGGCGTGCCGGTACTGACGCGCTCCATTGGGATCGCAGGGAACAACGTCACGCGCCGGATCATGGACCAGATGTCCATCGGGGAGGCCGAGGCGGAGCAGATCAAGCAGGATTTGATGAACGTCGTCGGGAGCGCCCCCGGAGGCGTTGGCGGATTGCCGGCCGTGCTCGACGCAGTGATGCAGCCGCTGCTGACCGAGATTCGATACGCGTTCCAGATGTACGCGGGAATGGAGCTGTGCGAATACAAGAAGGTCGAGAAGATCGTCGTCACGGGCGGCTCGTCGCATCTCCCGAAGATCGTCGAGTTCCTTAAGGAATCGCTCAACATGAACGTGTATCGCGGCGACCCGTGGGCCCGCGTCGTGTTCGCCGAGGACCTGCGCCCGGTGCTCGACGAGATCGGCCCGAGAATGTCGGTCGCGATCGGACTGGCCATGCGTGAAATTGATTAGAACTTATGAAAGATCAAAAAGGCTTCACCCTCGTCGAGATCCTCATCGTCGTTCTTATCATCGGCATCGTGGGAACGCTCGCGGCCATCGCGGTGAACACGGCCCGATCGAAGACGCGCGACGCCACCAGAATTTCTTCCGTGCGCCAGATGCAATCGGCGCTCGAGGATTTTTTCAACGAGACCAATTCCTATCCGCAGGGCGCCGGAACTCCGCTTGGCGATTCCACGCAGAGCGTCTGCCTCGGTACCGGAGGATTCCAGGACAACTGCTCGGGCGACGATAGCGTCTTTTTGCGCGTGGTCATGGCGACGCTCGACAAGGGACTCAAGGGGGCCTCGACGTGCGGAACGCCGGCTCGCAACGCCTACTGTTACGCCGCCTCCACCGACGGCGCGGGCTACGTCATCCAATTCGAGCTTGAGAACGCGTTGCCGCAGGTCGGCCTCGCCGAAGGCGTCAATTGCGCCACGCCCGACGGCATAAAGGGCGGCGCGTGCTCGTAGTGTGGGATACGTCCTCGCGGCCGTAGGTCCTGAGCTTGTCGAAGGGGCGCTGATCTTCGTCGCGGGAACCGCCATCGGGAGCTTCGTAAACGTGGTCATTTTGCGGACGCGAGCGAAGACGTCCGTCGCCGACGGCCGCTCCAAGTGCATGGGCTGCCAGCTCTCGCTGTCCCCGCGCGACCTTGTCCCGGTCGTCAGTTTCCTGGCGCTCCGTGGAAAGTGCCGCTCGTGCAAGGTTCCCATCTCGATCCAATACCCGCTGGTGGAACTGTCCGCCGGCCTTTTATTTGTCCTCGCATTTTTGAACGACGGACTCGGACTCGCGTTCGTCCGCGACGCGGCGTTTCTTTCCGTCCTCCTCGTCATCTTCGTCTACGACCTCCGCTATATGGAAATCCCGGACCGGTTCACGATTCCCGCGATGGCCTTCGCGCTCGTCGCGAACCTGTATCTGGGATTCGCGTGGACCTCCCTCGCGCTCGGCGCCGTCGTGGCGGGAGGATTTTTCCTCGCGCAGTACGTCCTCTCGAAGGGAGCCTGGATCGGCGGCGGCGACATCCGCCTCGGCGCCCTCATGGGCCTGATGCTCGGCTTGCCGTCGACGATCGCGGCCCTGTTCGTCGCGTACGTCGTCGGCGCGATCTACGCGGGATGGCTGATCGCGACAAAGAAGGGAAGTGCGAACACGCAAGTTCCGTTCGGGACGTTTTTAGCCGTGGCGACCGTGGTCGCGATGTTTTGGGGAGAGGGTATTGTCGGGTGGTATTTAGGGCTTATTCAGTAGGAAGGTTTTTTCCGCAGGCGCTTCGCCCTGCACCCGACCTACTTTCTTTGTAAGGCGGACAGAGAAAGTAGGCAAAGAGAGCCGCTCCGCCCGGCCATCCGCTCCTACGCCAGAACGCAAAAAATTGGCTCGGCTGCGGAACTCGCTTCTCGCCTGCGGGCTCGTACGCTCAGACAATCCTCGCCCGTCCTGACGGACCCGCCAATTTTTCACGCCCTGGCTGGGTCGCTCCGGCAGGGCGGCGACCGGATGGAGGTCCTTTTGATAACCACCCCCTAACCCCTCCTTGAAAAGGAGGGGAGACGAGGAAAAAATACGGCATCAGCCAAAAGCAATCACGAAAACTCGATACGGTCTCCCCGCCATGTCGGAGCGGCGGATGGGAGACGGGTGGACGTCGATGGCCGGGTTCATCAGGACGGGCGAGGATTGTCTGAGCGAAGCATCGCATCCGGGTTCTCCGTTGGCGATGCTAGCGAGTTCCGCAGCCGAGGCCATCGACGTTCGCTCGTCCCGCCGCGCAGACCGGGCGGCGGTTTTTCCCGCCGTATGGCGGGATCCCGCCGGAGGGCGGTGACTTTGCACCATTTCCCTTTGTCCGCACAAAGAAAGTAACGCGGGCGTGGGTGGCAAACCCACAGAAAAGCCATTCCGACAGGAAAAGAAAAAACCGACCAGACGGTCGGCTAGGCGGAGAGGTCGGCGCGGGTCACTTCGCCCGAGAAGATCGGGCCGAGGATGAGGAGGGCCATCTGGAAGCTTCCCCAGGCTTCGGCGCGCAAGGACGGGAGTTCGAGGGTGCTTTGGAGGGACGCCTCGACGGAGCGGCGCAGGCGAACGGCCACGTCGGTGGAGTCACTCCCGTCGAGCGCGTCGCACGCGGCGCGCAGGTCGTTCATCGTGTTCGCCCAGGTAAGGCACCGCGTCTCCTTCGTGAACCCCGTGTCGAGGACGCGCGTCAGGTACGCGGCGACCTTCTCGATGTCGAGCCCCCAGATCTTGGAGGGAGGATAGCGCTTGACGATGGTCCGGTCGTCACGGAGAAACGCGGCGGCGCGGAACAGGCGGAACACGTCGTGTCCGAGCCGGACCGCTTCGACGCGCGCCAGGACTTCGCCGGCCAGGACGTCGCGTTCGAAATTGGTGGAAGGACTGATTCCGTCGAAGTTATGGGAAAGAACGTCGTCGGCGAGCGTGAGCGTCTGCATGAGATTATCCTTCGAAACAATGGGAAGTCACACAGTTTCAAAAAGATAATAGGAGACGGAAGGGTTTTCGTCAATGGGCGCCCGTCATGGTACAATTCCTCGCGTTATGAACAAGAATGACGCCAAAAACCGCATCGAGAAGCTCCGTGCCGCCATCGACGAGTATCGGTACGCGTACCACGTTCTCGACAGGACGACCATTTCGGACGCCGCGCTCGATTCGCTCAAGCACGAGCTGTACAAGCTCGAGCAGGAGTTTCCCGATCTCATCACCCAGGACTCTCCAACCCAGCGCGTGGGAGGAACTCCGCTCGACAAGTTCGACAAGGTGACGCACGCCAGGCCGATGCTCTCGATGGAAGACGTGTTCACGCTGCCTGAGTTCGGCGAGTGGCTCGATCGGATCAAGCGGCTGTCGAGCGCGGAGTCGTTTTTCCTGATGCCCAAGATCGACGGGCTGGCCGTCTCGATCATCTATGTCGACGGGCTATTGTCGTCCGCCGCGACACGGGGCGACGGGAAGGTCGGCGAGGACGTCACGCTGAACGTGCGGACGATCGAAAGCGTGCCGTTGAGGCTGAAGGAAACGAGGAGCGTCGAGGTGCGCGGCGAGATCTACATCGCGACGAAGGATTTTAAAAAGCTCAACGACCAGCAGTCGGCGAACGGCGAGGCCCTGTTTGCAAATCCTCGCAACGCGGCCGCCGGATCCGTCCGCCAGCTCGACCCGAAGATTACCGCGTCGCGACACCTGTCGTTTGTCGCGTGGGACCTTGTGACCGATCTGGGACAGACGACGCAGGCCGAGGAGTGGGAGATTTTGCGCGAGTTGGGATTCAAACCGACGCCGGACTCGGTCGTCGTCTCGACCGTCGAAGAGGTCCAGTCGCATTGGAAATCGCTGCAAACGAAACGCGATGGACTCGGATTCTGGGTCGACGGGATGGTCGTCCGCGTGAACGACAACGCGACGTTCGACGGTCTCGGCGTCGTCGGTAAAACTCCGCGCGGGCTGGTCGCCTGGAAATTCCCGGCAGAGGAGGTCACCTCCGTCGTGAAGGACATCCAATGGTTCGTCGGTCGCACCGGCGCGATCACTCCGGTCGCCGTCCTTGAGCCGACGCAGCTCGGCGGCACGACCGTTCAGCACGCGTCGCTGCATAATTTCGACGAGATCGAGCGGCTTGACGTGCGCGTCGGGGATACGGTGGTGCTGTACAAGGCGGGGGACATCATCCCAAAGGTGAAGGAGGTCGTCGTGAGATTGCGCTTCGACGGGTCGAAGGCTGCCAAGCCGCCGACCGCCTGTCCCGTCTGCGGATCGGCGGTCGAGCGAAAAGAAGGCGAAGTCGCGATCGTTTGCTCGAATCGACAGTGTTCCGCGCAAAACCAGGAGGCGGTGCTGCATGCGGCGCGGGCATTTGCCATCGACGGGATCGGGCCGGCGACGATCGCGACGCTCATGGACGCGGGGATCATCCAGCTTCCGCCCGACCTGTTTCGACTGATTCCCGACGATTTCAACGGGCTCGAGGGATTCGGCGAAGTGTCCGCGAACAAGCTGGTCGACGAGATCCGGGCGCGCAAGGAAATCCTGCTCGCCAAATTTATCGTCGCGCTCGGCATCCGAAACGTCGGCGAGGAAACGGCGCGCGATCTGGCGAAGCGGTTCGGAACGGTCGACGCACTGATGTCCGCGACGCTCGCCGATCTCGTCGCCGTCCCGCAGGTTGGCGCCATCGTCGCGCAGAGCGTCGTCGACTACTTTGCCGAGTCGCATCACCGTGAGATCGTCGCCTCGTACGTTGCGAACGGCATCAGGATCGTCTCGCCCGTCGTCGTCGACACGTCCAACCTTCCGCTCGCCGGAAAATCCTTCGTCCTCACCGGCGGCCTCGAAGCGATGTCGCGCGAGGAGGCCAAGGAGAAGATCCGTGCGCTCGGTGGCGACCTTTCCGAGTCCGTCAGTAAGAAGACGTCATTCGTCATCGTCGGCACCGACCCTGGATCGAAGTACGCCAAGGCCCAGGCGCTCGGAATCCCGATATTGTCCGAAACCGATTTTATCGCTATGCTCGCATCACTATGATCTCCAACGAACAAATCACGCACATCGCCAAGCTCGCCCGGCTTCGCGTCGAGCCCGAGAACGTCGCAAAGACCGCGGCCGAGCTCGAATCGATTCTTGGCTACGTCACCAAACTCCAGGAGCTCGACACCGAGGGCGTCCCCGAGCTGGCTCACGGGGACTGGCTGTCGAACGTGTTTCGCGAGGACGTCGCCGTCGGTTCCGACCAGGACGAACGGTCGCGTGTCATCGAGGCGTTTCCGCACAAGGAAGGGGATTTGCTGGAGGTTCCGGCCGTGTTTCAAGATCGAACCGAGTAATTATGGAAACCGCAATTAAAATCGCAGACGACGTTCGATCGGGAAGGCGGACGGCCGAAAGCGTCGTGCGGGAATCGCTCGACGCGATCGAGTCGCAGAACGAGAAATTGAACGCGCTGCTCGGCGTGTTTTCGTCGGCGATCGAGGACGCGAAGGAGATCGACCGTCGCATCGCGGCGGGGGAGGACGTGGGAGTCCTGGCCGGCGTTCCGATCGTGATGAAGGATAACATGCTCGTGAGGGGCGAACGGTGTTCGGCCGGGTCGAGGATTCTCGAGAACTTTGACGCGCCGTACGATTCGACGGTAACGAAGCGGTTGCGCGCCGCCGGGGCCGTCCTCATCGGTCGCGCAAACATGGACGAGTTCGCCATGGGTTCGTCGACCGAGAACTCGCATTATGGCCCGTCGCGCAATCCGTGGGATGTGGCGCGCGTGCCGGGCGGCTCGTCAGGCGGATCGGCGGTTGCGGTCGCTGCGGGGTTCGCGCCCATCGCGCTCGGATCGGACACGGGCGGATCGATCCGCCAGCCGGCCTCGCTTTGCGGGATCGTCGGGTTGAAGCCGACGTACGGTCGCGTTTCGCGACACGGCCTGATGGCATTGTCGTCGAGCCTCGACCAGATTGGACCTTTCGCGAGGACGGTCGAGGACGCGGAGTTGGTGATGTCGGTGATGCAGGGAGGCGATGAGATGGATGCGACGACCGCGGAGGTTGTCGATCCGTCCTTCGCTCCTGCGGGAGCTTCGGAGGACAAGGGGGTCAAAGGTCTTCGCGTCGGCGTTCCCAAGGAATATTTCGTCGACGGGATGGACGAGAATATCAAGAAGTCCGTGCTCGACGCGGTCGCCGAGTTCGAGCGCGCCGGGGCCGAGATCGTGCCGATCTCGTTGCCGACGGCCGAGTTTGCGCTTGCCGCGTACTACGTGATCCAGCCGTGCGAGGCGGCGTCGAACCTTGGGCGGTTCGACGGGATTCGGTTCGGCTACTCGTCGGAAGGGCAGACGTTGCTTGAGACCTACGAGCGGTCGCGCGGGGAAGGGTTCGGCGCGGAAACGCAGCGTCGCATCATCCTCGGGACGTTCGTCTCGTCGGCCGGATACTCGGACGCGTTTTACAAGAAGGCGTCGAAGGTCCGCACGCTCATCAAGCGCGACTTCGACGAGGCGTTCAAGCGCTGCGACGTCATCGCGGCTCCGACCTCGCCGTCGCTCGCCTGGCCCATCGGCGAAAAATTCGCAGACCCGCTCTCGATGTACCTCTCGGACATTTACACGGTCAGCGCGAACCTCGCGACGATTCCGGCGATGTCGATTCCATGCGGATTCGTCGATGGACTTCCGGTCGGTTTGCAGCTGATGGCGCGTCCGTTTGACGAGGCGTCGCTGTATCGCGCGGGGAAGTTCTACCAGTCCGTGACGGATCATCATTTGAAAACCGCATGATCCCGTTCATCGAACTCAAGACGATCGCGCTCGGCCCGCTGACGATTCAGGCGTGGGGCCTTATGGTCGCGCTCGGGATTCTGGCAGGGACGATCGTCGCCGCGCGTCTTGCCGAGCGACGCGGACTCGACGCGTCCGTCGTCTGGGACGTTGCAGTCTGGATCACGGCCGCGTCGATGATCGGGGGCCGGCTATTTCATGTCGCGTTCTACGATCCCGGGACGTACATTGCCGACCCGTTGCAGATCTTTGCGATCTGGAAGGGCGGCCTGAGCATGTTCGGCGGACTCGTCGGGGCGACGATTGCCGCGCTCTGGTTCCTTCGTCGCAAGAAACTCGACCTTCTTGTCTACGCCGATACGCTCTGTCACGGCCTCCCGATCGGGATCGGAATCGGACGCATCGGCTGCTTCCTCATCCACGATCACCCGGGAACGCTGACGGACTTTGTCCTCGGCGCGAAGTTCCCCGACGGCTCCGTCCGCCACGACCTCGGCCTTTATGAGTCGATCTACGGCTTCGTACTCGCAATCGTCTTCCTCGCTCTCGCCAAGCGAAACGCCAAGCCGCCGACGTATCTCGTCGTGTTCCTCTCGACGTACGGGACGTTCAGGTTCTTTGCGGATTTCCTAAGGATCGTCGATGCGCGATATCTTGGATTGACCCCGGCGCAATATCTGTCTATCGCGATGGTCGGGCTGGCGATTTGGATCCGACAAATAAAACTGTCGGCGAGATCATGACAAAACTCTTATTGACAAATACGCTTCACATAGCGTATTTTTTTATTTATCCACATTAACGTTGCCAATAAATTGTCGCGTATGAAGAACAAAGATATTCTGTCTCCTGAGGTCCTTGAACTGCTTGGACTGACGGAAAAAGATTCGATGGTCTACCAGTCGCTCCTGCGGCTCGGCAGCGCGCCGCTTCGCAGGATCGCGGAGACGGCGAACCTGAATCGTGGGACGGCGTACGACGCGCTCAAGCGATTGATCGTGGTCGGACTTGTGTCCCACGTCGACGCGAAGACGCATCGGTACTTTACGGCGGAAGATCCGCACAAGCTCCGTGGGCTTGCCACGCGTCGCGAAGTCGAATTGCGCGAGGCGGGACAGGCACTCGACGGGATGATTCCGGGACTCGCCTTGCTCGCGAGCGCGAGCGGCCATCGGCCGGCCGTTCGTTATTACGAGGGAGACGCGGGCGTTCGGGACATTCTGGAGGACATGCTGAACACCACGGAGCGTGCGGAGACAAAGGAATACCGGCTGTACTCGACGGCCGCCATCCGCGACCGCAAGACAGCGGCATGGCCGGGGTACGACAAGGAGCGAGTAAAGCGCGGCGTCCGCTGCCGTGCCATCGCGCTCGGAAAGGGCGGGGGACTGCACGGCCTCGACGACCGCCGCTGGCTGACGCAGGAAAGCACGGCCGCCACGTACATCGCGATCTACCCAGGAAAGACCGCGTACATCTCGCTCGACGACAAGAAGAACCTGTTCGGCGTGATCATCGAGGATTCGGGGGTGGCTGCGACGCAGGAGATGATATTCGACGGGCTGTGGAAGTCGTTGGCGTGAGGACGAAGTGGATACGAATCTACAAATCGGCTACTAAACCACGAATCTACAGATAGCAACGAATAGCCACGAATTAGTAGCATTTCGTTGATTAGTAGTTTTGTAGCCGATTTGTAGATTCGTATCCCCACGCCTCCCCCAGGAGCCCATTTTGTCACGATCCCTCACCCTCATGCTCTGCGGTCCGCACGCGGACCGAACCTGGTCTCCGCTCTACCACCGAATCGACCACGCGATCGCGGTCGCCAGCGACTCCGACGCGCCGCTTCTCATCTCCGGCGACGCCTACGAAGGCAGGGCGGTCATGCACTTTGCCGATCGTGCCGAGTCGCGCGTACGACGCGTGACGGTCGCCTACGATTCCGGTGGCCGGACGCTGACCGACGCCCAGGCCGCGCTTCGGACGATTCGAGACCGACGCGATCTCGCATCCGTCCTCGAGGTGCTCGTCGTCACCGACGACTGGCACGCCGAGCGTTGCCTGACGATACTGCGAGGCGAGCACGCCAAGATCGCCGCGAATCGCCCGATCTCGTTCGTCGACGCGTCCACGCCCGTCGGCCCGCGTCCGCCGAGCGAAGTCCTCGAGGGCGAGCGGCGCGGAATCCTTGACTATCTGGCCGGAAGCCCTTACCGTCCGTTCGGCGAGCCGTTCGGCAAGCCCTTCCACCCAACCGAGGCAAGTCGCCATGAGTGATCCCAATCCCGTCGAAACGATGGAAGTCCAGCCTGAGGAGATCGTCGACGTGTTCGATCTCGACCATACGCTCCTCGATACCGAGCGTCGTTGGTTCCGCCCGGCGCTCGAATGGCTTGCGGCGTACACAAAGCTGCAAAATTCGGTCGTGGACGAGCGGTTCGCGGAATGCAACCGGACCACGTTCACGTTCGAGAAACTGTTCGTTGCGCTGGATATCGCCCAAAGGTATTCGGACCGGATCGAGGTCCAGCTCCGGGGCACGCTGTCCATCCGCGCAAACGGCTGCCTGTATCCGCGTGTCGTCGAGATGCTTGAGGACCGCTCCAGCGTCGCGCGGCTCGTGCTTGTCACGGCCGGCGACGAGGCGTGGCAGCGCTGGAAGTTCGAACAGCTAACGAGGCTCCACCCGTACTTCCGCGTCGGCGACCGACACTTCGTCCCTCTCGATGGATCGAAGGCCGACCGCGTGGCGCTTTATCGCGGCGCATCCCGAGTCTCGTTCGTCGACGATTCTCCGCGCTGGCTCGACGAGGTTCGCGGGCGCTTTCCCATGGTTCGCCTCGTGCGTCCCGTCTGGGCCTCCGACGGCGTTGTCGAGGACCACTCCGGCGACGGGAAGCACTGGGACGTCGCCTGCAGCGCCCCCGAAATCAACGCGATTCTCTCGCGACCCTGATCCCGTTCCCCGAGAACGACGGGATCTTTTTCTTTTTCGTTTATTTGTTATAATCGTTTTTGAATTGAATATATACGATATGTCCCAAGGTACGAAAGATTCCGTCGCGAAGCCGTCCTGGATCCCGAAGGCGATCGGCCTCGTAGCCGTCCTGATTATCGGCGCGATCGTTGCCATGACGCAGGGGAAGAAGTCTTTGGCTCCTGTCGCGGGCGTAAACGACTTGGAAACCGACGCCGCGGTCTCGGAGACGAAACCTGAACCCGCTCCGGCTCCGACGACTAGCGTTCCGGCCGCAGAGCCAGCGGCGACGAAGCCGGTCCAGACAAAAGATCCCGATCCCATCGAAGTCAGGCCAGTCGTCACCGCCGTCCCTGCGGGCGTCGCACTCGTGGCCGCGACGTATAAGAACGGCATCTACTCGACGACTGGAAACTATGCGTCCCCGGCGGGACCGGAATCCATCGACGTCACGCTGACCGTCGCGGGCGACGTTGTCACTGCCGCGAGCGTGAAGGCGAACGCGACGAACCCCGTTTCGTCAAAGTTCCAGGCGAAATTCGTCGATGGTTACGCATCGGTCGTCGTCGGGAAGAAGCTTGCCGACCTGTCCTTGTCCAAGGTATCCGGCGCGTCCCTGACTACGAACGGTTTCAACGAGGCGCTCGAAGAGCTCAAGACCCAGGCGACCGTCTAGCGTATGAACCCCTCCTTCGCCTTCGAGGCCATCGGGACCTCGTGGCAAATCGACATCCTCGAAGAGCTGTCCGCCGAAAGGCAGGCGGCTCTTTTGACGGAAATCATGGCCAGGATCGAGACGTTCGACCGAACGTATTCGCGGTTTCGCGAGGACTCGACGGTCACGGAGATGTCGAGGAGGGCGGGAAGGTTCGAGTTTTCTGAGGACGCGGCGACGTTGCTCGACGTCTACCGTCGGCTCTACGACGCGACGGGCGGGGCGTTCACGCCACTGATCGGCCAGGCGATGGCGGACGCGGGATACGACGCGACATACTCATTAAAACCAAAGCCCCTGTCGAAACCCCCGGCCTGGGACGACGTCCTCTCTATCTATCCGACGTGTCCCTCTCCTTCAAAAGGAGAGGGACAGGGTGAGGTCCTTGTCTCAACGGCCCGTCCCGTCCTCCTCGATTTCGGCGCCGCCGGCAAAGGCTACCTCGTCGACCTCGTCGCCCAAATCGTCTCCTCGTTCGGCATCGCCTCGTTCTGCGTCGACGCGGGCGGCGACATGGTCTGCCGCGGACCGGAACCAACCCGCGTCGGCCTCGAGAACCCGCTCGCAACCGACGAAGCCATCGGCGTCGCGACGATTTCAAACGCGAGCATCTGCGGATCGGCCGGAAACCGACGCGCCTGGGGCGAGTTTCACCACGTGATCGACCCGCGGACGCTGTCCTCGCCGCGCCACGTTCTCGCCACGTGGGCAATCGCCTCGACCGCCCTCATCGCGGACGCCATCGCGACCTGTCTCTTCCTCGTCCCTGCGGAGGATTTGAAAACCGTGTATACTTTTGATTATGTGATTTTGTTCGCTGACGGGACGGTAGAACGGTCTCCGGGCGCCCCGGTCGAACTTTTCATCAAATAGTCAATTTTTATCCACGTCCCCCCTCCTTCCGCAAGGAGGGGTTAGGGGTAGTCCTCGATTATGCCCAATCCAATCGACAAATTTCTGAACGGCATAACGATGTACCGCCTCATGCTGCATGTTCTTGGCGCCATGTCTGCGTTCGGAATCGTCCTTGCGTTCGTCGGGATCCTCCAGTTGTCCGGACCATGGATGATCGCCTCTCTCGCGACGCTCGTCGTCGTCTGTTACGCGACAAACACATTTTTTGCTCGTCTTTTCCAAACGGTCCAAAACGTCGAGTCGTCCGCCATCACCGCGCTCATCCTTTTTCTGATCCTCTTCGTCCCGGAGAAACCGTCCGACCTCGCCCTCGTCGCCCTAGCCGGATTCCTCGCGATGGCCTCCAAGTACCTGTTGGCGATTCGCGGACGCCACGTCCTCAATCCGGCCGCGTTC
>CALRGA010000021.1 GCA_943357025.1 Candidatus Uhrbacteria bacterium RIFOXYB12_FULL_58_10
CGACGCAAAGTACGGCCCAACCCCCGCCGAGACACTCTGCCCGGCGCCGATCCCCGACGATCTCGCCCAACGCCTCCAATCCGCCGCGCTCGCCGCGCACAAAGCGATCGGCGCCAAGCACCTGTCCCGCACCGACCTCATCGTCGACGCGTCCGGCGACATTTGGTTCCTCGAGATCAACACGATCCCCGGCCTCAGCGTCCTCTTCCCCCGCGCCGTCGCCGCCAGCGGCCGCGACTTCGGCGACCTGCTCGCGCAGTGGATCGAATCGACGATATCAAACGATCCCCGCCACTAAGTGGCGGGGATCGTCAATGTTTACGGTTTTTCCCCGCCACTTAGTGGCGTACGCGTTGTCGTTCTGGTCATTCCCCGCCACTTAGTGGCGTACTGTTTGCGAGTCCCGGTCCCATCGCGTATGCTCGTACAACTATGCGCAAGCCCGGAGCAAACGCCATCGTCATCCACGGCGGGAAAATCCTTCTCGTTCTTCGCGATGACAATCCGAGCATCCCGTTCCCAAACTGTTGGAACACTCCGGGCGGCGGGATCGAGGATGGCGAGCATCATGGCGACGCGCTGCGCCGCGAGCTGCGCGAGGAGATCTGCGTCGAGCCGTCGACGATTCTATACAAGGGAACCACGACGTACGCGGACGAGAGCGTCGTACATCGCTACGTTGTATTGCTAACCGACGAGGAGCGCGCGACGGTTCGGTTGGGCGACGAAGGTCAGAGGTTGGACTGGTTTTCATATGACGAGATTCTCGCGCTGAACTCGTCGCCTCGTTTCGTCGCGTATTTCTCGACGCATGAGCGCGACATTCGACGGGCTCTCGAGGGTGACACGGGGTTTGAAGAGACGCACGAGACGCTTTGAACATAAAAACCGCGGGGGAAGCCCGCGGTTTTCTTTGCAATCAGATTCGAACCGCCAGCACCTTTGGCCGCCTCCCCGTGGCCCGCGCCACCGACAGTCGCGTCGATCCTCCGATGAGATACGGCGGTTCCCCGTCGCGGTACAGGACGACGGTCGCGGGCAGCGTGTCGCCGGCGTTCATCGCGTCGAGGATCTTCTGCGGTTCGCGCGGGTGGTCTGGTCGCGTCGGGTAGTATGCGAGCACGTCCTCGAGCGTCCATGACCTGTCTCTTGAGTCACAGTTGAGCATCTCGTCCCACGTTTCGTCGGATAATTCCTCGAGCTTCGCGCGTTGAAAGGCGGCCGTAATCTTTTGGATGGGAATATTGAGCGCCTCGCTCGTTCGCTCGATTTCTCCCCATTCGCTTTGTTTGGTCGGAATTCTCCACGCGTCGCGCGGAGGACGGTCGGGCAATCCGTCCGCGACCACGTCCCACGCCGCCCTGATCTCGTCGAGCTTCGGAAGCTTGTCCGTATGAAGCAGAATGTTGCGGCCGCTGAGTTCAAGTGAAAACCCCAGCGCTTCGAGATTCTCCGCGGCTTCGGGCGTCAGCGACAGTCGGTCGACGTCCACGTTCGCCACCCGGATGATCTGCGGCCCGTCGATCTGGTTGAACCCGGAATACGTCGGCCAGTATCCTTTGTGAAAGAGGGTTCTCACCGCTCCGCGCACTTGGGGCTCGATTTGCTCGACGTAGACGCCAAGCGCGCGTTCCTGCGGGCTGGAATCCGCATCCGTCAGCTTTGGCATGCCCGGCCGGCGCGCCCGCAACTCCGCCTGGCCCAGGTCGATCGCCTCGCGCCGCAGACGCGCAAAGTGCCCAGACGGCTCAGTTGTTCCGACGTCCATCCGCGCATCTCGGCGAGTGCCCGCTGCTGCATCGCATCTTCGCCCTCGAGCAGCCGAACGAGCTCGTCTTCGTTTTGCATGCGCGACTTAAAAATGACGCGTTCGCGCTCGTCCATATTCTACGCCTCCTCCTGCACGTGCCGCACGATGTCGAGCAGATCGTCATTCGTCAGGTTCTTCCCAACCCAGACGTTCGCCACCTTCAGCAGATCGGCGTGGAGCGACTGTTTCAGCTCGTTCACGTGCTCCTGCGGCGCGGTCACGGCCAGGGCCTCGAAGTCGCCGTTGCGAAGGCGGCCCGCGAGGTCCGCGGCGAGCTGGGCGTACAGCTGTTCGCGCGTCCACTTCTGGTTATCCTCGTGCTGCTCGCCGCTGCGGGCGCCGCCGGAGCCGGTGATGATCTGCACGCGCTCCTGCTCCATGGGCTCGAGCTTGGTCGAGATCGTGTGGATCAGTTCGACTTCGCGGTCATTCGCAAGGAACAGCTTGGCCTGGACGTTGTCGGTGACGGCAATGAGGGTGGAAACGCGGAATGGCTGGAGATCCTGAGGAATCGTCATAGGTTGTTTGAGTGAATAGGCGTTCGGCTGTAGTATATACCCATTATGGATGAAAAAAAATGGCGGCACGGGGTGGCGGAAAGCATGCGGGAGATCGTCTTCGGGCTGGAGGACAGCTTCGTGTCCACGCTCGGCGCGGTAACGGGAATCGCGGCGGGAACGGGGAATACGCAGGTGGTGATCCTCTCAGGACTCGTCATCGTCTCCGTCGAGGCACTTTCCATGTCGGCGGGAAGCTATCTTTCGAACAAGTCCGCGATGGAGGCGGAGGAGGAAATCCTGATGGAGGAGGGGAAGCCGGCGACGAACGCGATAAAGGCGCATCCGCTCCGCTCGGGGGTCGTCATGGGAATCTTCTACCTGGTCGGCGGCTGCGTCCCGCTCGCGCCGTACTTCTTTCTCCCGATCGATCTCGCCTACGGCCCGTCGATCCTCCTCACCGGCCTCTGCCTGTTCGGTCTCGGGGCATGGAGCTCGTCGTTCGCAAAGAAGTCCGCCTGGAAGGGAGGCTGGCAGATGGTCGCCGTCTCGCTCGGCGCCGCGATGCTCGGCTTCGTCGTCGGACGCGCGGTAAGTGCGCTTGGATTGGGCGTTCCGGTTTAGCCGACAGGATCCTCGAACGCCGTGCCTTGCCAAAGCTGGCGTTTTTTGATAGATTCCTTGAGATTCTATGCGCAACGTATATCTCGACCATGCCGCTACGACTCCCCTCGATTCCCGCGTTCTCGAGGCGATGTTGCCGTACATGAAAGAGAGCTTCGGGAACCCATCCAGCTTCCATTCTGTCGGGAAGGACGGGAAGGACGCGATCGACGATGCGCGGGACGCGATGTCGAAGATTCTGCACGTCCGCGCCGACGAGCTGCTGTTCACGTCGGGCGGGACGGAATCGGACAACATGGCCGTCCTTGGTTTCTGCCGCGCCAACGCCGTCCATGGAAAGCACCTCATCGTCACGTCCTTCGAGCACCACGCGGTCATCGAGGCGGCGATGCATCTGGAAAAGAAGGAGGGGTTCGAGGTGACGTACCTGTCGCCCGACCACGACGGGATGATTACCGTCGACCAGGTGATGGCCGCGATCCGCCCGGATACGATTCTCGTCTCCGTGATGTACGCGAACAACGAGATCGGCACGATCCAGCCGATCGGCGAGATCGGGAACGCGATTCAGAAGCATCGAGCGAGCGGGAATAAGGTCCCTGGGAATCCGGCGCTGCCTGTCTTTCATACCGACGCGTGCCAGGCGACCGGGGCGCTCGACCTCGACGTGGAAAAACTCCACGTCGACATGATGACGATCAACGGGAGCAAGATGTACGGGCCGAAGGGAGTTGGCGCGCTGTACGTTCGCCGCGGACTTAAACTGCAGCCGTTGCAGTTCGGCGGGTCGCAGGAGCGCGGGATTCGCCCTGGAACGGAGAACGTCTCCGGGATCATCGGGATGGCGAAGGCGCTCGAGATCGCGCAGGGCGAACGCGTCGCCGAATCGGCGCGGCTCACCGTCCTCCGCGACGCGCTCATCGCCGGAATCCGCGCGCGCATTCCGAAGGTCCGGCTCAACGGGCACGCCACGAAGCGCCTTCCGAACAACGTGAACATCTCGTTCATGGATATCGAGGGCGAGGCGTTCATCCTGTATCTCGACGCCTCCGGCATCTACGCGTCGACCGGCTCCGCGTGTACGTCGACGACCCTCGACCCGAGCCACGTCATCCTCGCGCTCGGCCTGCCGTACGAGGTCGCCCACGGATCCGTCCGTTTCTCGCTCGGGCACTCGACGACTGACGCGGATATCGAATACGTGCTCAATACCATCCCGCCTCTTGTCGAAAAGCTCCGTGCCCTAAGCCCGGTATGCGTCGATCCAAAATATTATGTCTGATTACAAGCAGGAACCCGTCGTCGGCAAGGCCGGCGACGTCACCACCAAGGACGGAGGCAAGTCATGGTTCTACACGGACGTGGTAAAGGACCACTTCTTCAACCCGCGCAACTTCATGCACGAGGACGCCAACCCCGACGATTACAACGCCATCGGCAAGGTCGGCTCCCCGGCGTGCGGCGACGAGCTGCGCGTGTGGATGAAGGTGGATCCGGCGACCGAGAAGGTCCTCGACTTCCGCTGGAAGACGTTCGGCTGCGGCTCGGCGATCGCCTCGACGTCGATGGCGTCGCTCATGGTCACGGAGAACGGCGGGATGACCCTTTCGGAAGCGCGCACGATCAAGCCGCAGCACATCATGGACCGGCTCGGCGGGTTGCCGGCGCGCAAATTCCATTGCTCGGTCCTGTGCGACAAGGCGCTTCGCGACGCGATCAACGACTTTTACCGACGGACGGAACAGGTCGAGAAGATGGTCGTCGAGGCGTCGCGTATCATCGACCCCGTCTCGAAGGTCACCGACCACGACATCGAGGAAGCCGTGCTCGACGGCGCGCACACCATCGAGGCGGTGCAGGCAAAGACGAAGGTCGGCATCGGCAACCCGAGCGTCCTCCCGGCCGTCGAGGAGCTCATCCGCTTCTACCGCGAAAAATATTTCGGAGCATAAATATGCCCATTGAAAAACTCCACGCGCAGCTCGCCACGCTCAAGCCCGTACTCGACTCGGCGGGCCGCTCCATCGCGATCGTCACCGCCGAGGCCCCGACCATCGTCTTCAAGATCTCCGGCTTCTGCGGCGGCTGCGAATGCTCCGGATCGTACAAGGAGGGGTTGCAGGACCTCGTCGCGGAGCACTGCCCGGAGATGAAGGTCGTGAAGTTCTTGGAAGAGTGACTCGGGGATACGAATCAACAAATCCGCTACTAAACTACGTAACAACTAATCGCTACAGATTTCTACATATTCGCAGCTATCCGTAGCCATCCGTGGTTACGTAGTTTAGTAGCGGATTTGTTGATTCGTATCCCACTGTCGTATGCCCAAGCTCACCATCAAAGTCGACCCCGACCTCTGCATCGGCGCCGCGTCCTGCGTGACCATCGCCCCCGAGACGTTCCAGATGAACGACGAGAACAAGGCGTACGTTCTCGACCACGGCACCGAGCCAGGCGAACGGACGTACCAGCGCATGATCGAGGTCACCGAGGACGAAAAGGAGGCGATCATCATGGGGGCGCAGTCGTGTCCGACGCTGGCGGTATTCGTTTACGACGAGGAGGGGAACCAATTGTTTCCGGATATATAGAAGGGGCGTGGGGATACCAATCTACAAATCCGCTACAAAACTACAAATCTACGAAATGTAACTAATCTTACGAATCCGTCGTCATACGTAGCAATCCGTTGATACGTAGTTTTGTAGCGGATTTGTAGATTGGTATCCAAGTGTCTCCTTATGCGTTATCTCATCATCGGCTCCGGCATCGCCGGCACCACCGCCGCCGAGGAGCTCCGCAAGCTCGACGCGACCGCGGAGATCGTCCTCATCGGCGAGGAGCACGAGCCGTTGTATTCGCGCGTCCTGCTGCCTCATTACGCGAAGGGGATCGTGGCGCTGGAGAAGATTTTTTTGAAAAAGGAGACGTGGTATCTTGATAAGAATATCGAGTGGCTCCGCGGCGTGCGCTGCGAGGAGATCGACACGACGAACCGGCATGTCGTCGTCTCGGACGGGCGCGAGATTCCGTTCGACAAGCTTTTGATCACGACCGGCGCGGAAATTCACACGCTTCCGCACGAGGGCGAGAACGTCTGCTATTTTCAGACGCTCGGGGACACGGAGCACCTCATCGCCAAGATCGCGTCGTGCTCGGGTCGCGGCATCGCGTATGGCGGAAGCTTCATCGCCTCCGAGCTCATCGACCTGTTCGTGCACCGCGGAATGAGAACCGTCGCGGCGTTCCGCGGGCCGTGGATGTTCAGCCGGATTTTGGACGCGGAGAGCGGGGCGCTGGTCACGGCGCACCTGAAGCGCGTCGGCGTAGACGTGCGGCCGGGGAGCGAGACGCTCGAGTCGGTCGGGGCGACGGCCGAGGATATCGTCGCCGTCGGCGTCGGGATCGCGCCCGAGCTTGGCTGGTTTCGTGATGCCGGGATTGCGACGGGCCGCGGGGTTCTCGCGAACGCGCGGCTTGAGACGAACGTGGCCGGCGTGTACGCGGCGGGCGACATCGCGGAGTTCGACGACGTCGTCGTCGGCCGGCGCGTGATGGCGGGGAACTGGCCGTCGGCGCAGATGCAGGGTCGCGTCGCCGCCCGCAACATGGCGGGCGGCGCCGAGGAGTTTCGAAACGTCTCGGCGTACGCGACAAACCTGGCGGGACTCGACATCATCGCCATTGGAGACACCGATCGGGTCGCCGCCGATTCGACGGTCATCGTCGGTTCGGTCGTCGCGGGCGGGGTGACCCAGTTGTTCGTCCGCTCCGGCAAGCTGGTAGGGGCCACCCTCGTCGGTCGCAACCGCGATCGTAAGGCCGTGACGGACGCGATCAATGCCGGTTTGGCGGTCGATGACGTAAAACTCCAGTAAAAACACAAGTTTCGAATCCGCCTTCCCTTAGGGAGGGCGGTTTTTGACTTAGGGAGGGCGGTTTTTGATTGACAAAAGCTCATTTTTATGATGATATCCTCTCCTCGGTTTCTTTCACAATTCACAGCAATCACCGCGGCTGGAGCCGCAAATTAAGGAGCAAAGATGAGCAAAGGCACCATGGATCCCGCGGCGTTTGCCGCGCTCAGCGACGCCGACAAGATGTCGGCGGCAATCTCCGGCAACGCGGCCGGTCTCCCGAGCGATTTCAGCGGGGAAACCCTGGAGGAAATCGCGAATGATCTGACCGGCAAGCTGAACCTCAGCGGTTCCGCGTGGCTGAAGGCGTTCTTCGCTCGCGTCCCGTTCGGGAAGCTCGGGATCAAGATCACGAGCATCGGGGTGTCGAACCTCCTGTTCAACTGGCTGCTGAGCCTGACTTCGCTCCCACGGGGAACGAAGGACACGATCAACCATGTCGGACGCAACCTCCTGCAGGGCGTCCTGGCATCGTACATCGACACCTCGGCCGACCGCGGCAACGAGGATCTCGACAAGGCGGTGCATGTCGGCCAGACGTCCCAGTACGTCAACAAGGTGTCGCCGTACGACCCGTCGAAGGCGATGGTCGTGGTCATTTCCGACCTCGCCACCGGGTTCAAGATGATCCACGCCGCGGCCCACGAGAACGGCGCGTACCTGGACATCCCCGATTCCGGCGCCCCCGCGGTTCCGGCCACGACGTGTCTCCACTGCGAGAACGCCTACGCCAATCACACGGCGACGTTCCGCAAGGAAACGACGACCACGGGAGCCGGCAAGGACGGCAAGGGCGGCGGCACCAAGGTTACCGCGCCCCCGGCGTATCGCAACGCCAAGCGCATGCTGCTCTCCGACGCGGAAGCTCTCTCGGGCATCTTCTATTGCCCCGAGACCTGGCCCGTCGGCAGGCCGACCCCGGCGAAGGCGCCGGACCCGTCGAAGACCTGGAAGCAAAAGGTCGGCGACGAGGGCATCCTGCTGTTTGACGCGGTGCTCGATTATCCGCGAAGGACGCCGAGCGGAATCGATAACATCAAGGGACCCGACATCGCCACCGAGGCGGTGAACGTCCCCATCGACGAATGGGCGGATCTCGCGAAGCAGATCATCCCGAAGAAGGACACGGCGGGAGTGATGATCCCGGTCACCGGCTTCTATGCCGGCTGCTGGCAGGAGGCCGCGGACGAAGTCCCCGCGACCGCTGCGGCGAAGAAGGTGCCGGCAAAAGAGGAGGGTCTGACGGAGAAGGGGTTCAAGCTCGTTCTCAACAAGATCGTTTCCCGCGGCAACGGACAGCTTCGGCCCGAGAACGTGGTGAAGGTCGCCACGCTCACCATTATGGAGAAGTTTTGGAGAGAGGAGAATCGGATGGCGGCGTGGAAGGCGCTGTTCGCGGCGCTCGGACTCACGTTCGCATACCTCACGACGGGGGTCGTCGCGCTGTACTTCTACGGAGTCAGCCTGTTTCCGAAGTTCGATCGTGCGTTCACGCCAGACACCGTGGACGGCGAGGTAATCGGGCTGTTCCTCACGAGTATCACATTACTGTTCTGGCTCGTTCCGTGGTACTGGGCGACGGGTATCCAAAAGATATTCGCGGGGTATTTCAAGGACGAACTCTCCGCCGTCGCGAAGGGCGCGCTCGTGCTCCTGAGCGGGACGGCTTCCGTTTCGATCTCGATCAAGCTGTTCGGCGCCTGGTCGACCGGAACGGCGTTCATGCCGATCATGCCGATCACGGTATTCGTTCTGACGGCCATCGCGGCCGATCGGCTGGCGTCCATGTGGCGGACGGATGAGACCATCGCCCAGCGGTGGTCGAAACTTTCCCTCGGGAAGGTAAACGCGCTGTCGGCTCTCGGCACCGCGGCGATCATCAGTATGGTGTTCCTGATCGTTGTTCCGTGGATTGCGCCGAAGGCGACGTTCCAGGTGACGGTCGCGAACAAGGGCGGGACGTTCTACGTGCCCACTCCGAAGGGCAAGGCGTTCCTGCCGCGGGACGTCATCGGAAGCGTCGAGGCCGACGCGATCGAGACCAGCCTGAAAGCTGGCATCGCGCAGCCCGTCTGCCTGCGGGTCGGCACGGAGCTGGATCTCCCGGGTTACACCGAGAGCGTTCAGACGCCAAGAGACACGCTCTGCGCCCCAAACACGGCCAGCTGGGTCATCCGCGAGAACTTCTGGGGCCGTGCCTTCGACGACGGCGCGAAGGAGTACGGCTCGCTCGCCGAGATGGTCGCGGACGCGCAGAAGGCCGACGCGGCCCTTGCCGAAGCGCTGAAGGTTCCTCTGACCGATGCGGAGATCGCGGCACAAGCCAAGGCCGAGGCAAAGGCGCAGGCCGACCTCGACGCGAAGGCGAAGGCCAAGGCCGACGCGGCAAGGATTCCCGCGCCGACTCCGACCGTCGCGCCGCCGAACAGCCAGCCGGTCGCGACGAGCGAGGCTGCCGCGGACAAGTGCGCCCGAATCGCGCGCCAATCGTTCACCACCCGGCGCAACGCGGGATGCGTGAAGTAGAGGCTCTGCCGACCCATCCAATGGGTCGGTTTTTCTTTGGCCGCGATTTCCCGTACACTAGCGGGCGTATGCGACTTCCTCGCCGGTCCGTCATCTTCGTCTTCGTCGTCATTGCCCTCATGCTTTCGTTTGTGGAGGCTCGGCCGGCGATGCCGGATCCGGACTCGTTCTATCACGCGAAGATGGCGCTTACGATCCGCGACCAGGGGTTCATCCGATCCTTCCCGTGGCTGCAGGAAACCGTGATGCGCGACGAGTACGTCAACGCGCACTGGCTGTATCACGTCCTGCTCATCCCGTTCGTGACCGCGTTCGATCCGCTCGTCGGGATCAAGGTCTCGGCCGTCCTGTTCGGTCTCACGGCGTTCTATGCGCTATATCGCCTGCTTCGGTCCATCGGCTCGCCATATCCCGAGTGGCTTACCCTCGTCGGGGCACTTTCGTTCGACTTTCTGCAGCGCATGTCGCTCCCCAAGGCCGGGTCGCTTTCCGTGGCGCTGCTTATTTTCGCCGTCTGGGCGATGTTGAACAGGCGTTTCAGGATGCTGTCTGCCATCGCTATCCTGTACGTCTGGCTTTATCACGGCTGGCCCGTTCTCCTTGCCGCGTTCGCCTGCCTCGTCCTTGGCGATATCGTCTCCCGCCAGCTGGCACCGTCGGACAAGCCGCCGTTCTCCGCCCAGCTTGGCGAGTGGGTGAAGACGGCCGGAGCCATGGCCGCCGGGCTCGTCGTCGGTATGGTCGTTAACCCATATTTCCCAACCAACGTCGCCTTTACGGTGGTGGACATCCTGAAGATCGCGGTGATTGGAAAGGTGGATATTCCCGTTGGAACCGAATGGTACCCGATCGCCTGGACCACGATGTTTCAGAACGAGATCCTCGCGCTCGCAACGTTCGGCCTCGCGCTCGTCGCGTTCATTCCGGCCGGCGCGTCGAAGGCGTTCCACCTTTCCCGGGAGCGCGTCCGGAGCACGTTCGCGCTGCTGTTTCTTGCCGCGCTCTTCGCCGCGTTCACCTTCCGATCGATCCGGTACATGGAATATTTCGTCCCGTTCTTGTTGCTGACGACGGGATCGATCTTTGCCATCGTGAAGCCGTTCCTTCGGCAGGAGGTCGAGCCGTGGCTTCTTCACGTTTGGAGAACGACCCCGCGTCTCGCCGCCGCGACGATCGCTTTCCTTTCGCTCGCCGTCGCGTCCCTCGCGCTCGGCTCCGTCGATTACAGTTACGCGAAGACCGGCTATTTTTCCGCGTCGCAGTACGAGGGAAGCGCGCGGTGGCTCAAGCGCTATTTGCCGCGAAATGAGATCGTCTTCAACGCGCTTTGGGATTCCTCGCTGGCATATTTCTACCTCGACGATTCGCACTACTTCCTGGTCGGCCTCGATCCGCGGTTCATGTATGACAATGACAAGGATCGGTATCAGGCGTGGTTCGATCTCCAATCCGGGAAGGACGCGGACGTCAGCAAGATCGAGACGTTTTTCCACGCCTCCGCCGTCCTCGTTGACCGCCGGCTGAAGGGTGACTTTGTGAAGAATCTGGAGGCGTCGGGACAGTTTGAGAAGACGTACGAGGACGAATGGACGAAGATTTACATCCCACGATAATAATAGCGAAAAACGCCGATCGGTTGACAAAACTGACTTTTCGTGATATCATTAGCCCTCGGATTGAAGGGTGAAACAAGTTGGTTTATTGCGAAATACACTGGTTTCACCCTTCAACCGAGAGTTAACATGGGTTTTTTCAGCAATTTCAACTGGACGGAGATCTACCACATGGCGCTCCTCCTTGGAGTGCTCCTCGGGGCGATCGCCCTGATCGTTGATACCCACCTTCACGGGTGGACGCAGTTCGTCGTATTCGGCGGCGTGGCGTTCGTCCTGGTGGTGATGATCTCGGTCGTCGCGACCGGACAGCCGCCAGCCCACTGGGTCATGGTGGTGACCAAGGTCCTGATGACCATCGGGATCGGGGTCGCGCTCCGCGAGTACCTCCACTGGGAGCACCACCACCATCACATGGTGCGCGGATCGATCGTAGGGATCGCGGTCCTGCTGCTAATGGGCCTCACGCTCGCGTGGGATCCGCAAAGCGGGTTCGGATCGCCTTCCACGGTCACGCCGACCCTCCCGTCCCTGCCGACCGCCCGGACCGCAAACCCAGGGTTCCCCTCCAGCCCCGGCTTCTCGCGGCCGAGCACGTCGACCGCGTCGACGGTCGTGACGCCGCCGTCCGCCTCGGGGTCCGCCGCGTCGGCCCAAGTCGGCTTCGGGCAGCTCGACTGCTCGAAGATGTCCTTTCGTCAGCGGGAACGCCTCGCGCGGTGCAAGACGCCGTAGAGACGCTCCCGCCGCGCTCTGCCGGTCCCGAGTTCATCCGCTCCTTGCGGATGCTCGGGCCGGCGCTCTCTAGAACGTCCGATCGAGTCGTTTTTCAGAAGACGATTCCATCGGCCTGTCTATCAGGGCCTTCGACGCGGAATTCTCCCGTCGACGCTCATTCACCTCACGTCAACAAAAACCAAGGAGGCAGCAATGCTGCTCATCGTTCTCGCCGGCTTGTCCGGCTGTGTCTCTCTCCATCGTACGGAGGCGGGAAACACTGTCCAGTACGCCACCCAGGATGCCCGGTTCATGGGCGTCTACGGCACGACTTCGATCATCGACGCCCAGGGCCGGTCCACCGCGATCGCCATGGCATCGGAGACGGTCCCCGTGTCGGTCACGACCACGACTCGCTCCGGCGATCGTTCGACCACCGAGACCGTGTCGATCGGGTACGCCTACGGGGCGCCCGGCCAGTACGCCTCGGAGGCCGGTGCCGACTGGTACCTCCGCGGCGCGCAGATGTTGCAGTACCGCGACGCGCGGATGCCGAGCGGCGGCTACGACGAGGGAACGGCCCCGTCCGGCCCGATCTCGGCGCGCGACGTCAAGGTCGACGCGAACGCGACGTGTCCCCCCGACCGTCTCCCCGCGAACGTCGAAGAATTTTTTGCCTGTAACCAGCTGGACATCGACGCGTATATGGATGTGATCGAGTCGAACCCGGCGGTGCGCCAGTGATCGCGCTCATGCTCGTCCCGCTGGCCCTTGCCGGCCAGGCAGACTTCAACCGAGCCATCGCGATGGCCGCCGACGACGTGGGGACCGACCAGTTCGCGTCCTCCATCGCCATGGCGAAGGCCGTGTGCGACAAGAAGGCGCCTGACTGCGTGGGCAAGATCGCCGAGCTGCGGGATCTCGACCTCCATCAGCGTGCCTACGTCGCGGCATACCCCGCGCCGGTCAAGGAGCCCCCGGCCGCGCAACCCCAGGTTCTTCGCGCGGTGTATGTGCCACCGACGTTCTTCGTCGACCGACCGACGGGGTTCGAGTACGTGGCCAGCTACAGCCAGCCCCCGGCCCCCTGGACGGGCGTGGAGGTACGATCCATCAAGGAGACGTTTCCCAACGCCGACCTGGTGTGTCTCCGTAAGGACGGCATGGATCTCCCCATGGGTCCCGAGGTTCCGTTCGCGGACTCGGCTCAGAAGGGAACGCCTGTCCAGGGCTGCCACGCCGCGCACGTGGGTTCCGGCCAGTCCATCTGGGTTCCGAGCGGCACGACCGTCCAGGTCGGGACATTCGACGTCACGCGTCAGGCGTACGTCGTAAGGAACGTTTCGACGTGCGTGAAGTGGGCGCGCTCCCAGGAGCGCATCGAGATTGCCGCGATCGGCAACTGCCAGTAGCCAAGCTGCCCCGCTCCCATGGCTTTCAAAGCCAAGGGAGCGGGGCTCTTTTCATAACAAAAAAGCCCCGCATCGCGGAACTTTTATACATTCTGAACTACGTCGCCGTAATCGTCGAAAGCGCATCGGTCACCACCAGCGTAATCGCGTACGCCGAGACGATGAGCACCAGGCCGATCACCGCCTGCGTCAGCATCTTCTTGGCCTTCTTCACGTTCGCCTCCTCGCCGTTGGACGTCAGATACAGGAAACCCGCGTAGACGACCAGCGCGACGAATACAAGGCCGAGAATGCCGAGCAGAACGCTGACGGTTCTTCCAACAATCGTCGGGAGGTCGTCCGCTCCTGTCAGTCCGGCGCTGTTTCCCGCTATCCCCACCGCGTTGCCCATGGTCGAGGCGTCGAACGTCGTTGTGTTCCCAGCATTTACCGTCGCCGACAGCGGAAACGATACCGCGAGAAACACGGAGATCCCGACGCCGAGTCTGAGCAAAAGATTTTTCATACGGCTATGTCTTTGAAACGGCTCGAAGCGCATCGATCACGTAGCTGGAGATGGCGTATGCGGAAACCACAAGAACCATTCCGATCACCGCCTGCGTCAGCATCTTCTTGGCCTTCTTCACGTTCGCCTCCTCGCCGTTGGACGTCAGGTACAGGAATCCCGCGTAGACGACCAGAACGACGAAAATGATCCCAAGCAGTCCGAGCACGACGCTGACTCCGTGTCCCACGAGCGTCGGAATGTCGCTCGCGTCATACAGTCCCGCGGCGGTCGCGGACGTGATTTCAACGGCAATCTCGCCTCCGCTCAGTGAATTTCCAATCGGTTTGCGCGCTCCGGCCGCGAACGGTCCGGCGAGTACCGCGAGGACGAACAGTCCGATGCCAAATTTTGCGTAAAGATTTTTCATAGCATTTGCGCGTTATTCCTTTGTTTGACTTAGTGCTTATGCAGACGCTCCGCTGTCCGAGCTCTCATAGTCTCCTAACGGCGGCTCTGTGGATGCCGGCTCATCTGCTGACGGGTCGTTCGTCACCGTCGTCAGCGCGTCCGTGACCAAGTTTGTGATCGCATACGCCGAGACGATGAGCACAAGGCCGATGACCGCTTGGCTCAACATTTTCTTCGCCTTCTTCACATTGGTTTCCTCACCCTGCGCCGTCAGGTACAGGAACCCAGCGTAGACGACGTAGATGACGAACACGAGGCCGAGGATGCCGAGTGCGATGCTAATGAAACGACCGATGAGCGTTGGAAGATCCCAGGTGTTGGCGAGTCCGGCGCTTGCTCCTGCGTTATCGACGATTGTTCCGCTGCTTCCGAGGCTAAAGGCCGGATCGGCGGCGATGGCTGCCCGGATGAAAAATTCTTTCATAGGCTAAATGGGAGTCGTCACGACCGTCACCGCGTCCACGACCACGTTCGTGATCGCGTAGGATCCCACGGCCAGCATCATGCCGATCACCGCCTTCGTCAAAATCGCCTTCGCCTTCTTAACCTGCGCGTCCTCTCCCTGTGCCGTCAGGTACAAAAACCCGGCATAGACGACGAGCACGAGGAAGACGAGGCCGAGCAGTCCAAGCAGGACGCTGATGACGTTGCCGATGACGACGGGAAGATTGTCCGAGGCGGTCGTTCCCCATGCGCTTTGTCCGACGGTGGTGACGGTCGTGCCGATGTTATCCAGCGAACTCGCGAGAAGAATGTGCGTTTGGCTCAT
>CALRGA010000022.1 GCA_943357025.1 Candidatus Uhrbacteria bacterium RIFOXYB12_FULL_58_10
CCTCCTCATCCTGCCCGTGACGCTTACGCTCTGCTCCGTCGTCATCCTTGCCGTGTATCGCGAAAGAATTGCCGACAAGCACGCGAACGACTATCGCAACGCCGTCGCCTTCTCGACCGGAGCCTCCCTCATCGCGACCATCGTCATCGCGATCGAAACAATGATCTAGCCTATGCTGTCCTGGTTCAAATCGCGCATCCACGAATCGCTTGCCGTCGCGGCGCTGTTTGCGGCCGGCGTTTCGCTTCAGGCGGCCTGGATCGCGAACCTCGTCTGGTTCCGCATGGCACGCGTGGATTCGCTCATGCCGCTCTACGTATTCGTCGATACCGTCTTCGTCATCATCTTCGTCCTCACCGTCGCCTGGTGCCGCGGCCGCGACTGCTCCGATTTCCGCGACCGGGCCTACCACTTCTTTCTCGTCTCCATCTTGATCTTCTCCGTGATGACGCTTCCGATCGTCTACGGGTTCACCATCTAATCGCATTATGACCATCACCGTCCGCAAAGGAAATCTCGTCGACGAAAAGGCAGACCTGCTCGTGTTGAATCTCTTTGCCGGAGAAAAGCTCGGCGGCGCGGTGGCGGCGGTCAACGCGAAGCTCGAAGGGCTTGTCGAGACGATCGCGAAGGAGGACCGGTTCAAGGCGGCGCTCGGAACGACGCTGTCGATTCGGACGAACGGGGCGATTCCGGCGAAGCGCCTGCTCATCGTCGGCCTCGGCGACAAGAAGAGGTTTTCCGAGGAGACCGTTCGCGTCGCGGCGGCCGCGTCGTTGAACGTGGCCAAGGCGATTGGCGCAAGGACGGTCGTGTCCGTCCTTCACGGCGCGGGCGGCGGGGAATACGCGGCGCGGCTCTGCGGCAAGGCGATCGCCGAGGGCGTCCTGCTCGCGGACTACGAGTTTGCCAGGTACAAGAAAGAACCGGCTAAGGAGTCTCCGACATCGTTCGCGATCGTCACGACCGATGGCAAGAAGGCCCGTTCCGCCGCGGAAGGCGCGAAGCTTGGCGAGACGTACGCGAAGGCGACGATTTTTGCGCGCGACCTCGTGAACGCGCCGCCGTCGCACATGGTGCCGGCCGATCTCGTCGAGGCCGCGAAGGCCGTCGTGAAGGCGAGTCCCGGGATGAAGATGAAGGTGTTCAATCGCGCGCAGCTCGAAAAGATGGGCGCGGGCGGGTTGCTCGGCATCGCGAAGGGAAGCGAGCACGAGCCGTTTTTGGTACATATGACGTATGTGCCGAAAGGGTCGAAGGCCGAAGGGGCGAAGGGTCGAGAGCTTACGTCCGTCGCCCTCGTCGGCAAGGCCGTCACGTTCGACTCGGGCGGGCTTTCGCTGAAGCCGGCGAACTCGATGGAGACGATGAAGTGCGACATGGCCGGGGCGGCGGCGGTCATCGGCGCGTTCTCCGTCATCTCGGAGCTGGCGCCGAACGCGGTGGTGCACGGCATCTTCGGCGCGGTCGAGAACATGCCGTCGGGAACGGCCGTCCGCCCGGGCGACGTTCTCACGATCATGAACGGCAAGACGATGGAAATCAAGAACACCGACGCCGAGGGCCGCGTGACGCTCGCCGACACGCTGACGTACGCGACGAGGCTGAAGCCGAACGCGATCATCGACCTTGCCACGCTCACGGGAGCCTGCGTCGTGGCGCTCGGCGAGGAGATCACCGGGCTCATGTCGAACGACGACGCGCTCGCGCTGAAGGTCGCCGCCGCCGCCAAGTCCGCCGGCGAGCTGATGTGGCGCATGCCGCTGCCGGAGGAGTACAAGGACCTCATCAAGACCGATATCGCGGACTACAAGAACGACGCCCCGCGCTGGGGAGGAAGCCTGACCGCGGGCCTGCTGCTCCAGGAGTTCGTGAACAACATCCCGTGGGTCCACCTCGACATCGCCGGCCCGGCGTTCGCCGAGAAGCCGGTGAACGCGTACACCAAGAAGGGCGGGACCGGACATGCGGTGCGGACGCTGCTCGAGTATCTGCGCGCCGTATGATCACGGTCGAAACCAAGTATCGGAAACTCGTCCTCGTCTGTACGAACTGCCGCGACGACGGGCGTGAGTGCTGCATGGCAAAAGGATCGGTCGAACTGCACGCGAAGCTGAAGGAAGCGTTGAAGGAGGTCGCGCCACACGTCCGCGTGGTCAAGTCAGGCTGTCTCAACGCCTGCTCGGCGGGAGCGACGGTCGTGGTGATGCCGGAAAACGCGTGGTTCGGACAGGTGACGGAAGAGGACATTCCCGAGATCATAAGAATCGCAAGCCTATGAACGTCACCGTCTACTCAACCCCGACCTGCCCGTACTGCAAGCTCGTCAAGAAATTCCTGACGAAGCACGACGTCGCGTTCACGGACATCGACGTGTCCGCCGACGCCAAGGCGGCCGAGGCGATGATCAAGAAGACGGGACAGCTCGGCGTCCCGGTCGTCGACATCGACGGGAAGACGATTGTCGGGTTCGACGAGGAAAAACTAAAAAAGGCGCTGGGAATCTAGTCCCGGCGCCTTTTCGGTTTACGCCTTTCCCAGCGTCTTTTCCCCCGCAGCCCACTCAATCGGACACAGTTCGCCGCTCTGCAGCGCCTTGAGGACGCGAAGGGTCTCGGAGACGGACCGTCCGACGGAACCCGACGAGACGAGCGCATAACGGACCTTTCCTTCGGGATCGATGATGAAGCTCCCTCGCTCGGCGAGCCCCTCGTCCGAGTTGTAAACGTCGTAGGCTTGCGCGATCTCGTGGGTATTGTCGGCGAGGATCGGGTAGTCGACTTCCGGGAGGTCGCGCTCGAACCAGTTCTTATGGCTCCACTCCGAGTCGGTCGAGCAGGCGAGGACTTCCGCGTTCAGCGCGGCGAACTCGGCCTTGTGCGTCGAGAAGCCTCGCAGCTCGGTGGGGCAGATGAAGGTGAAATCGCGCGGGTAGAAGAAGAATACGAGCCACTTGCCGGTGTAGTCCTTCAGGCTGACCTTCGGGAAATCGGTCGCGCCCTTGCGGTACGACGGGACGTTTTCGAACGAGGGAGCCGGCTGTGAGATGCGAATCATAGTTTTTAGAAGAGATTAATCAGCTTTGCCTTCTCGTATGTCGCGGTCGCCGCCGCCCAGTTGAGGTTCTTCCAGTAGTCGGCGATGTACGCCTTGCGGTCGGCTCCGTAGTCGATGAAGTACGCGTGCTCGTAGACGTCGAGGACGATGATCGGGATGGCGCCCCAGACGCCGCCCTGGTTGTGGGCGTCGGTGCCGTAGATCTTCAGGCGGCCGAGGTGCGTGTCCCAGCAGAGGACCACCCAGGCGCGGACGGCCATGCCCGTCGCCGAGAAGAACGCGACGAACGTCTCGATCGAGCCCCACTTCTCAACGATCGCGTCGACGAGCGATCCTGCCGCCTGCCCTGAGCTTGTCGAAGGGTCACCGCCGAGGACGTTGAAGTAGTGCTCGTGCAGGTACGCGCCGTTCGTGGTGAACGTCTCTCCGTCGCGCAGGGCGCGCAGCTCGGAGTACGACTGGTTCGCGGCGGCAAGCTCCTCGGGATTCTTCGAGATCGCCTCGAGCTTCTCGGCGATCTCGTTCATCTTGTTCACATATCCGACGTACAGCTTGTCGTGATGGATCGCGATCGTCCTGTCCGAGATGCCGATGAGCGGCATCGCGAACGGGACGAGCTTGGGTTCGTATTGCATAGGAAGCCTTGCGGCTGGATAATTTATGCTACTATACTACGCGAGATCTATGCGACGATCAACCAAGGGACTCATTCTGCTGACCGGCGTCGCCGCGGCCGCCATTCTGTATGGTTTTCATTGGTTTTACCGAACCGCACGACCTGAGGCCGTCGAAGGGCCTGGCTTTCGCATGGAGGACCTTGTCTCGGGAGGAACGTCGGACGGCGGGATTCCATCCGTCGACGTGCCCGTCTTCGAGCCCGTCGCGGACGCCGACCAGTACCTGAAGGACGAGGGACTCGGTCTCGCCGTCGAGGTCGGCGGCAAGCGTCGGTTCTATCCGTTTCAGATCCTCGTCTGGCACGAAGTTGTCCACGACGCGTTCGGCGACAAGTCGCTTGTCATCACATTCTCGCCGCTGACGATGACGGGGATGGTGTTCGAGCGGCCGGACCCGTCGACTGTGTTCCACGTATCGGGATCGCTCTGGAACAACAACCTCGTCCTTTTCGACGAAACGACACATTCGCTTTGGAGCCAGATCCTCGGGAAGGCGGTCGTCGGCGAAAGGACTGGGACGGTCCTTTCGTCGTATCCGTCGATTGTCTCGACGTGGACCGACTGGAAGGTTGAAAATCCCCGAGGCGAGGTCCTGTCCAGAGAATCTTCGACGAATCAGAACCGGGACTATACGCGCGATCCGTATGGAAGCTATTACGCCGCCCCGGCGATCCTGTTTCCCCTGACGTCCGTCGACGCGAGGCTTCCCGCGAAGAAGCTCGTGTGCGTCGCGACCGTCGACGGGAAGAGAACGACCTATCCGCTCGAGTACAAGCAGAAGCCGGAAAACTGCACTCAGGGATTCTGGTTCGTCTTCGCCGCCGCGTTTCCAAACATCGAGATTTTCCAACTTCCATAGCCCTATGCCAACCCTCTACATCGTTGCCACGCCCATCGGCAATCTCTCCGACACGACGGAGCGCGCCAAGCAGACGCTGGCCGCCGTCGACGCGATCCTCTGCGAGGACACGCGCGTCACGTCGAAGCTCCTGTCCGTCTTCGGGATCCAACGGACGCTGGTCGCCTATCACCAACATTCCGACGATCACGACGTGAAGAAGATCGTCGCGATGCTCGCGGAAGGGAAGTCTCTCGCGCTCGTGACGGACGCGGGGACACCGGGAATCTCCGATCCGGGAGGCCGTCTCGTCGAAGTCGTCGTCCGCGAACTCGGCGACGCGGTCACGATCGTCCCGATCCCCGGAGCCTGCGCCGCCATCGCCGCGCTGTCCGTCTCGGGATTCCCGACGGACTCGTTCACGTTCCTAGGATTCCCCCCGCACAAAAAAGGTCGTCAGACGTTCTTTAGGGATTTGGTCGGAATGCAGTCGACGGTCGTCTTCTACGAAAGCACCCACCGCATCGAAAAGTGCCTCGAGGAACTCAACGCAAACCTTCCGACCCGCCGCCTCGTCGTCTGTCGCGAGCTTACGAAGATGCACGAGACGATTTATCGCGGGACCGCCGTCGAGGTGACAGAGCGTCTGAAAAAGACTAGTATTCGTGGAGAATTCGTCGTCGTCGTCGCTCCACGCTGATCCCCTCGACCCCCTTGAAACCTTCGACACCCTTTCCCATATGCCCAACTATTACATCACCACCACCCTCCCGTACGTGAACTCCGACCCGCACATCGGACACGCGCTCGAGCTTGTCCAGGCCGACTTCCTTGCGCGGTACCACCGTCTCCTCGGCGATACCGTCGCGTTCAACACGGGGACCGATGAGCACGGGATGAAGATTTGGAACAAGGCGATCGAGGCGGGGATGGACCCGAAGGCGTATTGCGACGGGTATGCGGCGCGGTTCGACGGATTGAAATCGTCGTTGAACCTGACGTACACGCATTTCATTCGGACCACCGACGCGCACCACGTCGCCGCGGCGCAGGCATTTTGGAAGAAGTGCTCGGATGCCGGGGACATTTACAAGAAGGCTTACCGCGTGAAGTACTGCGTCGGCTGCGAGTTGGAGAAGACGGACTCGGAGCTCGTCGAAGGGAAGTGCCCGATCCATCCGAACATGACGCTCGAGCTGATCGAGGAGGAGAACTATTTCTTTCGCTGGTCGAACTACCAGAAGGCGCTGCTCGACCATTATGCCGCGCACCCCGACTTCGTGGTCCCCGACCATCGCCTCACCGAGATTCGCAACTTCGTCGAGGGCGGCCTCCAGGATTTCAGCATCTCGCGTCTCGCGTCCAAGATGCCTTGGGGCGTCCCGGTTCCCGGCGACGAGGAACAGGTGATGTACGTCTGGTTCGACGCGCTCGTAAATTATATCTCGACGCTTGGATGGCCGAAGACCGACGGGCTGTTCGCGGACTTCTGGCCGGGCGTCCAGGTCGCGGGAAAGGACAATTTGCGCCAACAGTCGGCCATGTGGCAGGGAATGCTGCTTTCTGCCGGAATTCCGCTGTCGAAGCAGATCTTCATTCACGGCTTCATCACCGCCGAGGGACAGAAGATGTCGAAGTCGCTCGGCAACGTCGTGAACCCGTACGACCTCGTCGCGTCGCACGGCACGGACGCAACGCGCTACTATCTGCTCGGCGCGATTCCGTCGTACCAGGACGGCGACTATTCCGCGAAGGTGTTCGGCGAGACGTATGCGTCGAAACTCGCGAACGGCGTGGGTAATCTTGCGGCGCGCGTGACGATGATGGCGACGAAGTTCTGCGACGGAACGGTTCCCGCGGTCGCGGAGGACAGGTTTGGGACGGAGGCGTTTTGGGTGGCGTATCACGACGCGGTCGGTCGCTATCGTTTCGACGAGGCTGTCCGCGCGATCGAAGACTTGGCGACGGCGTGCAACCAGGCCATCGACGTGGAGGCGCCGTGGAAGAAGGTCAAGGAGGGAATCGACGTCTCGCCGTTCCTGTACCAGCTGCTCGAGGCCGTCCGCATCGTGGCGACCGCGCTGCTGCCGGTAACGCCGGAGTCCGCGGCCAAGATCCTCGCCGACCTCTCCGTGGACGCCGCTGCGGTTCGTCTTCCCGACGACGGGGCATGGGGGAAACTGGTCCCGGGTGCTACAATTGTGAAAGGGGAGCCGTTGTTCCCTCGAAAAGACTAATATGTTCCTTGTCGACGTCATCCTCGTCGTTATCATCGGCCTGTTCGTCCTGTTCGGATTCTTATTCGGATTGGTCCACACGCTCGGGAGCCTCGTCGGCACGATCCTCGGCACCGTGCTTGCAAGCCGTCTGATCGAACCCGCGTTCGAGAAGTTCGGCACGCTTCTCGGCGGAGGCGCCATCTCGAAGATCGTCCTGTTCATCATCATCTTCATCCTAATCTCCCGCGTCATCGGCCTGATCTTCTGGGTCGCCGAGAAGGCCCTCGGCGTCTTCGCGATGGTTCCGTTCGCAAAGACGTTCAACCATCTCCTCGGCGCGGCTTTCGGCTTGGTCGAGGGCGTGATCGTCGTCGGCGTCGTGCTCTTCTTCGCCCTGCAGTATCTCCCCAACGATGCCGTCCGCGCCGCGCTCGAGCAGTCGAACGTCGCCACGTATCTCCTCGCGATCACCGCCGCGATCCAGGTGATGTATCCCGAGGCGACCAAGGCCATCTCATCGTAGCGCTATGATCGACACGCACTGCCACGTTCACTTCAACGCGTTCAAGGACGACATGGACGACGTGATTCGTCGAGCCCTTGAAAAGGGCGTCCAGATGGTCTCCGTCGGGACGCAGGCGACCACGAGCGCGAACGGCTTGAAGGTCGCGGAGAAGTATGACGGCGTGTGGGCAACGGTCGGCCTCCATCCGAACCACCTGTGCGAGCAGGAGTTCTTTGACGAGCAGGAATCCGATGTATCGACGGTCGCCGAGCCCGTCAAGATCAAGACGCGCTGCGAGACGTTCGATCACGCGACGTATCTTGAGCTCGCTCGACATCCGAAGTGCGTCGCGATCGGCGAGTGCGGACTCGACTACTATCGTCTTCCTGAGAACGTCGGTCGCGATGAGACGATCGCGAAGCAGAAGGCAACGGTCCGCCAGCATTTCGACCTGGCGCACGAGGTCGGACTTCCCGTGGTCATCCACTGCCGCGACGCCCACGCCGACCAGCAGTCGATCATTCGCGAGTACGTCGAGGCGGGGAAGCTGCAGAGGCGCGGGGTAATCCACTGCTTTACCGGGACGATCGACGAGGCGAGAGTTTACGTCGGGCTCGGGTTTTTAATTTCGTTCACGGGAGTGATTACGTTCCCGCCGCGGAAGGCCGACGGCCCGATCTCTCCGCTCCAAGCCGTCGTTCGCGACCTTCCGCTCGCGCACATGATGATTGAGACGGACTCGCCTTATTTGACGCCCGTCCCGCATCGCGGGGAGAGGAACGAGCCGTGGATGGTCGGGTTTGTGGCTGCGAAGATTTCTGAGTTGAAAAAGGTGAGCATGGAGGAGGTTGATCGGGTGACGACGGGAAACGCGAAGAGACTGTTTGGGATTTGAGTAAAAAAAAAGAGCGACACGCGGGGTGTCGCTCAGGGGCCTAGGCCGCGGGTTCGGGCGCGGGTTCGGGCTCCGCGGCCTTGGCGCGCTCACGGAGCGTCGCGAGCGTCTTGTTCCGCAGCCCGACGTGGTTCGGGTTCTTCCACGAGAACCCCTCGCGAAGCGCCAGGCCGATCGCTCTCGTGACCGCGTCCTCGCCCGTGTCGGCCTTCGATGCCGCCGCGAGTGCCTCCTCGTCGAAGACGGTCTCGCCGAGACCGCCGCCGACCGCTTCCCACTGGGAGTCGCGAACCGCGAGGGCCTTGTCGAACGCCTCGCAGAGCGGCGCCCATTGCATGCCTGCCTGCTTGACCGTCGAGGCGATCATGGCCGCCGTCAGTCCGGGGATCTTCTCCAGCCGGCCTTGCAGCTTGTCCGGATGAATCGCCATGGCCACATTCCGCTTCGCCCTCTTCAGGTCGGCGAGGGAGGTGTTCGCCGAGATCGGTTCGAACTCCACGCCTTTGGTCCTGTGGGCGTTGCCGAGGAACTCCCAGATGCCGCGGACGTTGCCCTTGCCCTGTCGGATTTCCTCCGGCCCGACCTCGATGCCGTCGCCGAGATCAACTTCCGTCCCTTCCGAGACGACCTCGTCGACGGCGGCCGTAGCCTCGATCGTCCCGACCGACGGAAGCGGGATGGCGATCAGGATGCGACCTCGTTGGGTGAGGTGCACTTCGACCTCCTCGCCCCAGTCGGCAATCGACGGGAGCGGGGACACGATCCGCAGGCCCGACAGGTGCATGGCGTTGGGCTCGATGCCGCGCGGCTTGCCGGTTTTCCGGTCCCGGCGGATCCCGGGAAACATCTGCATGCTCGTTCGGATCCCCACGTGAGCGGCCGACAGGGAGAACCATCCCTCCTTGTTCGCCTTCTGAAGGTCGAGCGGGAGGAACAGCCCACGCGTCTTGCGTCCGTCGCGGTAGCTCCATGCTACCAGTCCGTCGACGGGCTTCTCGGGGATGGTGCAGTCCGCACCGGAGTAGAACGCCAGCGGGGTGGCCACCTCGACCATCGGCTGGTCGTCCTCGTCGAGGAAGACGACGCTCTTTCCGTTGAGCCGCGTCCACGCCGCGAAGACGTGAATGGGGCAGTCCAGGAGCTTGTCTCCGCGGCTGCCGTCGCGGAGGGCGGGGAACAACCCGACGTGCTTGCTGGCAATCGCCAGCGGCGCTTCGGTTCGGTCCGCCAGGCGTCGGAACAGGAGCCCCGTCACGACCTCGATCGCGGGATATTCCTGGTTTCCGATGTCGGCGACGCTCACGAAGATACCATTCTCACGGAAAATCTCCATGTGCTCGTCGATGTTGAGGTCGCGGACGATCTGCCAGCCTTCGCGGACGGCGTCCTTGTTCTGCTTCTGTTCTCTGATAGCCATTCGGCCTCCTGTAAAATCGTTTTTTTCGGAATCTACGCCCGGGCACCATGCCAAGACGAAGGGACGAGACTATCAAAATTTTTCGAATTCGTCAAGGAAAACAATGAAGACGTTTGACAAACCGGCCATTTTCGAATATGATTCGCCCCTGGATTCCCCATCGGGAAACCAGCAAGGAGCAGAATGTCACTTCAAGATTCCATGGCCGAGTTCGCGTTGGCCGCCTTGTCTCGCAGAGAATTCAGCCCGGGAAAGGTGCCCGAGCTCGCGGGAAACGCGTTCTTCGGGGAAGAGGGAACGGGCGCGGCGTACATCGCGGACTTTTCCGAGGCGCTCGCCGCGGCTGGGTCCGACGAGGTTCGAACGGGCCGCATCCTGACGTCCATTAAGGCCGTCGACGATTCCGCCAACATCGCGCCCACAGGCATCTTTGCCAGGGCCAAGAAGGAAATCCCCGATCTCGCGAAGGGGGAGATCGATTTCCTCGTTTCCTACCTCAAGGCCACCCGCGACGCAGACGTGGACCCGAACGAGAAGGAAAGGACCGTTCACGATATCAATTTTGTTCCTCCGCCTCCGCGCGACAAAAAAGGGGGAACGGCGGGCCGGGACGCCAAGGTCATTCCAGCCAAGCTTGAAGGATGGATCGAGCTTCATGATAAGTTTCATGCGCTCTTCGTCCGGTACGAGGCTCCGAATAACGAACGGCGTGTCCTCCTCGACATCCGCGCCCTTGCGAAGGCGCAGACGGACCCAGAGCTCAAGGTCACTGCCGAGAAGTACGTCATCGCGCGCACGATCACCCCGAGGCTGATCAAGGATTCCGACTTCCTCTCGCACTTCGGAGTCCCCGTCGACCCCGATCCGCCGGAGGTCGGGAAGGCCCCGGATATCAGCGCCTGGGCAAAGACGAGCGCCGACGTTGCCGTGGCGGCCACGGGCGCGGAGCTGCACGTAATCTGCCAGCGGTTTGCAGGAACGGCCGATTTCGCGCGGGTTGATACGATCGCTCGCGCCCGACTGGCTGAGCTTCAGAAGCTTCCAGCCCCCGGTCCCTGACCGAGGGTTTTTTCTTTTTCTATTGACCCAGCCAGCTCGAACGCGTATACTCTCCGCGTCTGTGGATATCCGCATTTATGGGAAAAGACGCTCAATATCAGCGGCTGGCCATGAGGATCTTCGCTGATTTCAGCGGATCGATAGCCATTCCGGCCGTCGCGGCGGCGTTTCTGGGCAAATGGCTCGACGCGCGATACGGAACGTCGCCCAAGCTGATCATCCTCTGTCTGCTCGCGGCTTTCGCGCTTACGGCGATCATTATCGTCCGAAAGGCCAGGCATTACTCCAAGGCATACAATTCCCTCGATAAAAAGCTATGATGATCCCTCCGGCCGCGGCCGAAGTCATTTTCCACATCGGGACGTTTCCCGTAACCAACGCGCTCGTCAACGGATGGATCGCGGTCGCGTTCTTCGTCATCGTCGCGTCGTTCGTAAGCGAACGGAAGGCGCTGGTCCCGAAAGGGATCCAGAATATCGCGGAAGCCGTCGTCGAGTTCATGCTCGCGGAGATCCAGAAGGTGACCGGCGACGCGATCCGGGCACGCAAGTTCCTCCCGATCGTCGGGACCATCTTCCTCTTCATCCTGTTCTCCAACTGGTTCGGCCTCATTCCAGGGACCGGATCCATCGGCGTCTGGGGAATGCACAATGGCGAGCTCGCGCTTCTGCCGCTGCTTCGCCCCGCCGCGTCCGACCTGAACCTGACGCTCGCCATCGCGCTGTTCGCCGTCCTCGCAACCCACGTCTTCGGCCTCGTCGCGCTCGGACCGATGAACCATTTTTCCAAGTTCGTGAACGTTCGCGGAATCTTCCAGTCCATCAGGCGCGGCCCCATGGCCATCGTCGTCGCGATCATTGAATTCTTCGTGGGCTTGCTCGAGATCATCTCGGAGATCGCGAAGGTGCTGTCGCTTTCCCTTCGTCTCTTCGGAAACATCTTCGCCGGCGAGGTGCTCATCACCGTGATGATCGGCCTCTTCGCCTACTTCCTTCCGATTCCGTTCATCTTCCTCGAGGCGCTCGTGGGAATCATCCAGGCCACGGTGTTCGCCATGCTGACGCTGGCATATCTCACGGTCTCGACGGAAGCGCACGGAAGCGGGGAACACGAGGCGGTGGCGGCACATCACTAGGACGGAACGCTCGTCATTGCGAGCTCCGCAGAGCGAAGCAATCCCATCGGGAGATTGCTTCGGCCTGAGGGCCTCGCAATGACAGGATGAGACTCGACGGTTTAACCTTTTATACTCACTAACGCAACACGTATGGAACCAGAATCCATGATCACGCTTACCAAAGGTATCACCATGTCGGTGGGAGGACTCGCCCCGGCGTTCGCGATCGGAATGATCGGCGCCAAGGCGATGGAATCCATCGGCCGCAACCCGGAAGCCGCCGGAAAGATCTTCGTCCCGATGCTGCTCGGCATGGCGTTCGCCGAGGCCATCGCCATTTACTCGCTCGTCGTCGCGTTTACGCTTTAATCGGATTGTAGTCTGTAGTGCGTGGCTGGTGGGAACGTTCTCACGAGCCACAAACTACCAACTACAAACACTCACTACTCATTATGGCAGAACCTACCGGCGCACTCGCCACGCTCGGAATCGACCTCAACATCTTCATCGCGCAGCTGATCAACTTTTTGATCGTTCTTGGCGTGATGTGGAAATTCGCGTACAGGCCGCTCGTGAAGATGCTCGACGACCGCACGGCGCGCATCGACAAGAGCATGAAGGACGCCGACCACGTGGAAAAGCGCGTGGCCGCCCTTGAGGACGAGCGAAAGGCCATCGTGGCCGAGGCGCGCGCCGAGGCTGGCAAGATGATGGAGATGACGCGCAACGACGCGGAATCGATGAAGGCCGACCTCGCCGAAAAGGCCAAACGCGAGGTCGAGAAGGTCGTCGCGAACGGCAAGGCCCAGCTCAAGGCCGAGCAGGAGGCGATGATGCGCGAGGCTCGCAAGGAAATCGTCGAGATCGCGATTCAGGCCGCGAAGAAGATTCTGGCCAACGAGGTAGACGGCAAGAAATCGCACTCGCTCGCGGAAGAGGTGGTGCGAAAGATGACGTAGTGGCGAGGGGATACTAATCCACAAATCCGCTACGTAACTACCAATCTACGAATGTGAAAGTAACAACTAAACAACTGACAAACGCCCTGCTGTCCGTCGCGGACGAGAAGACGGGAAAGAAGCTCGACGATTCGGTCCGCTCGTTCGTCGAGGTCCTCGCCAAGCGCGGGGAACTGGGACGGGTGCGGGACGTGATCCGACGGCTGACCGTGACCGTGGTCGCCGAGACCGCGTTTCCGCTGAAGCCGGCGCAGCGCAAGTCGATCCAGGACGTGACCGGCACGATGATCGAGGAGATCGTGCGGCCGGAACTGATCGGCGGGCTCAGGCTTCGCATCAACGATCGCATCATCGACGGAACCATCGCCGGACAGCTCGAGCAGCTTAAGCGAACCCTTTCTGAATAATATGGCATCGAACAACGACATCATCGAGGCGCTGAAGGCGCAGGTCGCCGCGTTCAAGGCGGACACCAAGGAGGAGAAGGTGGGAACCGTGATCTCCGTCGGCGACGGCATCGCGCGCATTTCCGGGCTTTCCGAGGTCCAGGCTTCGGAAATGCTTTTGTTTCCGAACGACGTGTACGGCATGGCGCTCAACCTCGAGGAGGAGACCGTCGGAGCCGTCGTGCTCGGCGAGGCGAACAAGATCAAGGAGGGCGACATCGTGAGGACCACCGGCCGCATCCTTTCGATTCCGGTGTCCGACGCCGTGGTCGGCCGCGTGGTCGATCCGCTCGGCAACCCGATCGACGGCAAGGGCAAGATCGTCGCGAAGGAATTCTTCCCGATCGAGAAGCTCGCCCCGGGCGTCATGGCCCGCAAGTCCGTCGGCGTCCCGCTCCAGACCGGCATCAAGGCCATCGACGCGCTCATCCCGATCGGCCGAGGCCAGCGCGAGCTCATCATCGGCGACCGCCAGACGGGAAAGACCGCCATCGCCATCGATACCATCATCAACCAGAAGGGCCTCGGCGTGAAGTGCATTTACGTCGCCATCGGTCAGAAGGAATCCAAGGTCGCGAAGATCGTGGCCAAGCTCGAGGAGGCCGGCGCGATGGAATACACGACGATCGTTCTCGCGGGAGCTTCGGATCCGGCATCGATGCAGTTCATCGCGCCGTACGCCGGCTGCACCATCGGCGAGTACTTCATGGGCAAGGGCGAGGACGCGCTGGTCATTTATGACGACCTGTCCAAGCACGCCTGGG
>CALRGA010000023.1 GCA_943357025.1 Candidatus Uhrbacteria bacterium RIFOXYB12_FULL_58_10
GGACTACAAGCACCCCGGCACGCTCTTGGAAAAAGAAGCTCTCATTTCCGCTGCGGGAATGCTCGCCTATGGCCGCAATACCCACGTCAGCATTGTGGCCTTCTGTCTCATGAGAAATCACTTCCACCTGTTGCTGAAGGCAACGGTGCCGGGAGGAATATCGAAGTTTCTACACAAGCTTGAGATGTCCTACTCCAAAGGCTTCAACGAGAGATACGAGCGGACTGGGGCGTTGTTCGAAGGTGCCTTCAAGGCAAAGCCCGTTGACTACGAGGAACACCTGCAATTACTCCCAAGATACATTCATCTGAACGCGCTCGATGGAACGTCATCCCACTGGCGTGAGGGGCAAACACCTGACTGGAAATTGGCTGAAAAAAATCTTGAGGCGCACCACTGGTCGAGCCACTCGGCATACGCTCGAAGCGAGCAGGACTTGCCGGTCATCGACATGAATATCGTGCGGAAATGGTTCCCGACTGCAGCTGAGTACGATGCCTACCTTCGGACCCCAACGGTCTACGGTTCTGAAGATCCAACGTTCGCGATCCGCCCCTAGTTGGTCGCCGCCGAGTACGAAAACGAAAAAGGGTCACTCGGTGACCCTTTTTCGTTTTCTGGTTCGACCGTAGAAAACCCCTACGTTGTCATGTTCGGGTCTCTCGGTGACCCTTTTGACTCAGCATTTCCGAAAACTCCGCCCGTTCCTCCATGTCCGCGAATGACCGATAGATTATTGCGTCTATCCCGAACTCGCGCGCAACGAGGACGTTTCGCTCGTCGTCATCGATGAATAGGACGGAACCCTTGTCATCCCCCGCGAATTGTCGGACGCGCTCAAACGCGGCGTCGAAATATTCCCTTTCGTTTTTCTTGTGTCCGAGATCCGCGGAAACGAGGACGTCCTCAAACACGCCCTTGAGCGCCTCGCGCAAATGCTCGCCGCGATACTTCTCCTGGTTCGTCGCCATGAAACAGTGTACGCCATCCGTTCGAAGCCGTGAGACAAGATCAAGAATCTTCTGGTCGAATTGATCGCCCTTCGAAAACCAATAGGCGACCAGCTCGTCCACGGTTCCCTTCCAGCCCCACAAACCAACGACCTTCGCAAGCTCTTCCTTCAGGTCAGCCTTTCCAACCATGCACTGCTGGAATATGCCAAAAAAGAAATCGTGCGTCGTCGCTTTCGTAATTCCGTAATCCGTCTCAAGCTCGTCACTGAACATCGTCGAATGGTTGATTGTGACGCCGTCCGCGTCGAACAGGACAACTTTGTATTTCATACGACCTTACAGCTCCACGAAACTATTGTCCCCCACGATCAATCGATGCGCCGACTTCGGATGCGAGCGGCGGGCGTCTACGAGCGTCGCGTTCGCGCCAATAAGGCTTGTCGCGATGCGCTCGGTCGTGTCGATCGTCGCACCGCCGAAGATGACCGAGTGCTCGACTTCCGTGTCGCGGATCGTCACGCCGTCGCCGATGGACGTGTACGGCCCGACGTACGCGCCCGAAAGGACGCAGTTCGCGCCGATCACGACGGGACCTCGAATCAGACAGTCGGCGCCCACCTTCGTCCCCGGGCCGATCGAGACCAGGCCGTGCAGTTCCGCGCCGTCCTCGACGACTCCCTCGACCTTGAACGCCTCGCGGTCCATCGAGTCCATAATCAGCGCGTTCCCCTCGATGAGCGCGTCCGGCGTTCCCGTATCCTTCCACCAGCCGGTGATTTCCTCGTAGCCGACCTTCCTTCCCTGCTCGATGTACCAGGTGTTGATGTCCGAGATCTCGTACTCGCCGCGCGGCGACGGCATGATCGCGTCGAACGCGGTGAAATAATCCTCGTTGTACAGATAGATTCCCGTGACCGCGAAGTCGCTCGGCGGGTCGCACGGCTTCTCGAGGATGCGGCGCAGCGATCCGTCGGCGTTGAACTCCGGCACGCCGAACCGCTGCGGATCCTTCACGCGAGAGAACGCGAGCATGCAGTCGAGCGACTCGGCCTCGAAGCGTTCGACGAACCTGTTGATGCTTCCGAGGATGATGTTGTCGCCGAGAAAAAACAGGAACCGATGCCCCTCGAGCAGACTCTTCGCGTTCGCGACAACGTGCGCCACGCCCCGCGCGCCGCCCTGCTGCTCGAGGTACGAGATTTTCACGTCGCCCCAGTTCGACCCGTCGCCGAACGCCTTGCGCATGCTCTCGACCTCGCCCGGGTTCACGTTGACGATGATGTCCGAGATCCCCGCCGCGACGATCTTGTCGATGACATGCCAAAGCATCGGCTTGTTGGCAAGCGGAATGAGATGCTTGTTGGTCGTCCATGTGATCGGACGCAGTCGCGTCGCGTGTCCCCCGGCGGCAATGAGTGCTTTCATATCGGTTCGAGACTACCCAAAAAAGACGCGGGGGTCAAGCCCCGCGCGCCTTTGCCTGCGCGTATTTTTCCATCGTGTCGCGCAGTGCCTCGGCCGTCGGCCTCATCGTGATCCCGAACTCGGCGAGCCTTGTCGACGCGAGGACGTTGTTCGAGCGCCCCTTCGACGCGAGGCCGAGCGGGACAAGCTCGTCGTTCGTGATCCACTCGTTCGTGTGCGCCGGGTCGACCAGTTCCTCGTAGAGCTTGAGCATGTCGCGGTGGCGCATGCTTCCCGGATTCGTCACGTGGAAGATTCCCGGGGCCTTCTTTTCCATCAGCTGGCGGAACGCCTCGATCATGTCGTCCACGATCGTCACGCTGTTCTCCACGTCGACGACCTTCTTGTATCCCGCCACCTTGTTGATGAGGTTGCGCGGCCCGGGAACGCGGTCGATCGGCATGCGGATGCGGGCGATCCCCACGTTCGGCAGGGTCGAGAGCGCGAGGTCGGCGGCCCATTTCGATCGCGAGTACGCCGGCAGCGGATTTCCGAAATCGTCCTCGCGCCACTGCTTGTCGGCGTGCGGCGAGTCGCCGTAGAAGATGCAGCCCGAGCCCATGTGCAACAGATAGACGTTCGCCTCCTGGCACGCCGCCGCGAGCGCGATCGGCATCAGCGTGTTTCCCATGATCGTCTCCATCTGATGCGAGTCGCACCAGTCCACGTTCGGCGAACCGGTCACTCCCGCGCAGTTCAGCACGGCGTCCGGCTTGTGCGCGACGATCTCGGCAAGCGCGTCCTCCTTCGACGCGACGTGGACGGTCGAGAGGACAGCTTCGTCGCCCCACGCGTCCTTGCAGCGATTGCCGACGTAGCCGTTTCCGAAAATCAGAATCTTCATACTATTTCCCGTATTGCGTTTCGTAATACTTCTGATACTCCCCGCTCTTGATCGGCTTCCACCACGCCTCGTTCTCCTTGAACCACTCAACCGTCGCGGCGAGGCCCTCGTCGAACCCGATCTTCGGCTCCCATCCGAGCTCGCGGCGGATCTTCTGGCTGTTCAGCGCATAGCGGCGGTCGTGGCCGGGACGGTCTTTGACGTGCTCGATCGAGCTCTCGTCCTTTCCAAGCAGCGCGAGGATTTTTTTCGTTATCTCGATGTTCGGAAGGCGGTCGCCGGTCCCGACGTTGTACGACTCGCCGAGGACGCCGCGTCGCAACACCGCGTCGATCGCCCTCGCGTGGTCGTCGACGTGGAGCCACTCGCGCACCTGCATGCCGTCGCCGTACACCGGAACCTTCTTCCCTTCGATCAGGTTGGTGATAAACAGCGGGAACAGCTTTTCGGGATAGTGGTACGGGCCGTACATGTTGGCCGCGTGCGTGATGACGACCGGCGTTCGGTACGTCGACCAATAGGACGCCACGAGATGATCGGCCGCCGCCTTGGCCGCGGAGTACGGGCTGCGCGGCTCGAACGGGGCGGACTCGATTGTCTCTCCCTCGAGGATCGCGCCGTACACCTCGTCGGTCGAAATCTGGACGAACCGCGGGATCGAATGTTTCCGCGTCGCCTCGAGCAGCGCGTACGTCCCGAACACCGCGGTCGTGAGAAACGCCTTCGGGTCGAGGATCGAACGGTCTACGTGCGACTCTGCCGCGTAGTTCACGATCGCGTCGAAACTTCCCTCGGACAGAATCGAGTCGACGATTGCCGCGTCGGCGATGTCGCCCTTGACGAATTTGTAACGCGAATCGTTCTCGACGTCGGCAAGATTGGCCGGGTTTCCGGCGTACGTCAGCTTGTCGAGGTTGACGATCGAAACGTCGGGGTACGTCGAAAGCATGTGCCGAATGAAGTTCGATCCCACGAAGCCAGAGCCGCCGGTGACGAGGAGTTTCATATGGTCGGAAGATTACCCGATCAAAGGGCCAGATGCAACTTGGCCATATACCAGGCCGCGATGGCGTGGCTATCCCAGATTCGGCCGTCGCGGACGGCCTCGTCGATCTCGGTCGCGGACATTGAGACGACCTCGGAGATTTCCCCGTCGTGCTCGCCGACCTTTTTAAGGTCGGTCGCGAAAAAAATATGCATGTTCTCGTCCGCGAACGCCGGCGCCGCCGCGATCTCGGCGATTTTCACGATCGTGCCGGCCTCGTGTCCCGTCTCCTCGACCAGCTCGCGCAGCGCCGATTCCTCCGGGGATTCTCCCGGTTCGATCCCGCCCGCCGCGACGGACAGGGACATCCGGTCCTGGACGTAGCGGTACTCGTTGATCATCACGAAACGTCCGTCCTCGTCGCGCGCGACGATGAGGACCGCGCCGCCGTTGCGGACGAAGTGATACTCGCCTTCGCTTCCGCCGGGCGTTTTGAATCGTCGGAGGACGTGCGTCCACCAGGGATTGGAGTCGAGGGATTCCTCAGAGAGCGTTTGCCAGGATTCGTTCATACGATTCGGACGAGACTTAACACAGTCGCCGGCGTGACGAGCGCGGCGAGGACGGCGAGGAGGCGGTACGATTCGAATCCCGCGCCGAAGTTCCAGGCGATCGCGGCAAGGACGATTCCGAACGCGGTCGCGACGGCGTATTGCGCGAACGGCCAGTCGCGATAGGTGCGAACCGTCATCGTCCACCACGCGCCAAAGACGATCGCCGCGAGGAGAAAGAGATGAACGGATACGTAGCGCGCGACGAAGCCGGGACGGATCGCGTCGACGATCCAGAACGAAACGTACGCGATCGCGCTCGTGAAAAATCCGACCTTAGCGATTCGTTCCTGCCACGTATCCATACAGGTCGTTGAGTGAGAAAGGCGGGCGGATCATGGTCAGGTTGATTGACTTCACGGAGACCGTCCCTCCGGCGGCGCGGATGCCCGGGACGGAAAAGACGAATTTCCACGTGCCCTTGTCGAGCACGATCTTTCTCGCGTCGAACGTCGCGTTCGCCACGTACCAGTCGCCGACCGATCTCGGCGAGACGTACTCGGCGTACACATAGTCGACGCCGAGCGCGTCGAGGTCGGTCTGGTCGGTGAGGCGGACCGGGTCGGGATTGAAGAACATGCTCGGATCGAACGCGACGTGGCCGTCCGCGGTCATCTCGAGGTCAACGCCATCGGACGAGATCGCGACGACTCCCGGCTCCGTCACCCCGAGCTCGAACCGCTTGTACGGCTCGTCGATCGCGAGCCGAGAGGACGAATGGACGGTTCCGACCGTCTGCAATCCCTCGACGTGCCGCGTCGCGAACGACAGATGCTTCGCCTCGGTCCACATCAGCACGGGACGAGGATCGTCGTTGTATCCCACCTCGTCGCCAAGGAACAGCGCGTTTAAAAAAACCATATTTTGCTGCGTCGTCGAGATCGTTCGCCAAAAAATGTCGCGGCCCGCCTGCATCTGAACCTTGTACGCGCCTTCCGGCAAGCCCGGAATCCGAAGCGCAATATGCCGCATGGCCGAGCCCTTCGACGACGCCGCCACGTCCCCGTCGTCCGCCGCCCGCGCGTCGCCGACGGACACGCCGTCCGCATTCGTCACCACGAGCGTGATGGGATCGGCGCCCTCGTCGCGGTTCATGTCCATGAAACGGAAGTCGTACGAGAGCGTCTCATTTTTCACGTACGTCTTGAACTCATGGGATCCGCGCAGGCTCACCGCGACGGATTGCGTCTCCCCCGCCGGAACGTAGCCGTCGAGCACGAACGGCTTGCCAATGCTTGCGTGGTACGTCGCGACCGTCGAGATCGCCGGCGGGTTCGCGAGAAACTCGTCGATCGAGCGGTACGTCAGCGTCCGTTGCAAAAGCACCTTCCCGTCCTTTTCCAGCCGAATCCAGCCGAGGTTGTCGATGATCAGGTTCTGCAACGGATGCAAATCGTACGCCTGCGCCTCGACGTTGCCGAGCGCGCCGAGCTCGACGATGGGAGCCTTGTCGTTTTGGAACCAGATTTCCGCGTCGACGGAATCGAACGCGCGGTGCGGGTGGACGAAGAAGAACGCGGGGTCGTTCGTGATGTTCCCGGCAAGGTCGACGCGGGCATCGGGAAGAAGACGATCGATGAACGGCGACTCGTCGGCGACGTCGTGGCGAACCGCAAACGTTCCGGTCGGCACGAGCTCCTGGTTCAGCAGCCAGGCGAACAGCGCGATCGGGACGGAGACGATGAGAAGTTGGGTGATTCGGACGAGCATAGTCAGGCGGCCATTCGCGCCGTGGCGCTTTGCCGTCCGGTCACGTCCGCGTTTTCCCGCGTGCGCATGTCGCACCGGGCCACGAATGCGGGCCATTCCTCACGGACGGATTCCTGAAGCGCCGCGCTTGGCACGAAATTCTCGAGCGAGACGCGAAACGGCACCGTGTCGCCTGGAACGCGCGCGAAGTCGCGGTCGCCGCGCACCTGGTTCTGACGACGGTAGGCGCGATCGGCCAGATTCTTCAGCTTGTTCGCGAGCCACTTGGTCACGCCGGCGTCGTCGAGCGGCCCGTCGGAAAGGCGAAAGAACGGCGATTCCGCATGAACGCGATCGAGCGTTTCCATCAGCGTCTCTCCCTCCTGCACCTGGCCAATCTGCGCCCCGAGCGCGTGGAGCCGCTCCAACAGTTCCGGCCCGTTACGCTTTGCCATGAACTTGCGCGCCAGCACCAGCCAGTAGACTCCGAGCGGTAGCTGCATGTTGAGCGGGAGAAAATCGAACGATCCTGTTTTCCCTTCCGCCGTGAACTTAAGAAGCCGTGAAAACGCGCGGCTATTGATGAGACGAACGCCGTCGACGTGCAGATATTCGATTCCGTACAGCCCGCGATCGCCCGCGAGAGCGGAGATGATTCCGGAGCGCGCCGCATGCGCCGCCCGATCGGTGTAAACGAGGCCGGCCTTCGTTAAAAAGCATTGGTTCAGGTCGACGTCCCTTCCTGCGGCCAGACGCGCGACGTCCGAGACGTCGTCCACCCACTCCACGCCCGTCGCGTCCGCCCCAAGCTCCAGGGCTTCCGCCTTGATCGCATCCTGTTCTTTTGCCGGAGCGGTGGCGACGAGATCTATGTCGTTTACCGGGAACTCCGCTGCCAAAAATGCCTTCGGCGCTCCGACAAGACCCTTCAGCACGATGCGCGGAAGCCCTCCCTTCATGATGATCCGCTCGGTCCTTGGCATCGGAAACTCGGCCCAGGACGCATTCTCGTTCGGACGAACGAACAGGACGGCCTGCGTTCCGTGTCGTTCCATGCGGATATCAGGCGAAACGGCCGTGAGTGCCTCCCAGGAAACGACACGCATCGGGGAGGCTTCCCGAATTTCCGGCGCGGCGTGCAGCGCGTGCGCCATGTCGTGAATCGCATTCTGCGCCGCGGTCTGATAGTCGGACGTCTGCCCCGTCGAACCTGCGCTTGCCTGCGCGCGAAGCACGGTCAGCACCTCGTCGAGCTGACGCGCGATCGACTCGGACAGCTCCGCGGGAAGCCCGTCGAGCTTTTTTTGTCGCGTTATAAAATACCGGTACAGGCGATGCCACCAGCGGGCGGGATTTCCTTCCTTCAGGATGAGCTCGGCGCCGGCCAGAATTTCCTGATAGCGCGCGTACGCTTCCCGCTCGACGAATTCTCGCCCGTGCTCGTTGCTAAGTTCGGACATAGGACTAGGGCGTTTGTGAGATGCGATACAGCGTCTCGATTCGGAACGTGTGGACGGCGTCGATCGTCAATCCAAGCTTAGCGAGCCTGTCCGCGTTCAGCCAGTCGACGTCCGTCTTGGGCAGCGTGATCCCGTAGTAGTAGAGCGGGACGCGGAGCGCGATGCGCGGCATGAGGGCGTACGTGGCGTCGTCGCGGAGCGGATAGAGAACGCTTCGGTACGGGAAGAACAGCTTGTCGGCGCGGTCGACGACGATGACGGAATCGGGCTCGGTGACGTCGAGGACGACGCCGCGGATCTCCCTCGATTCCGCCAGGCCGTTCGCGGCGGCCGCAATTCCGTCCTGCGGCGAGAGAAAGGCGACGCGGACCGAGAGGCCGACGCTGAGCGTGACCAGGATCGCGACCGCGGCGCGCCGGGCAAAATCGGTAAGCGCGCGGCGCGACACCCAAAGGATTCCAAACGCGACGAACGGGGTCGACAGAACGAACGCGGGGAGCCAGTAGCGCACATGGCTGTTGCCGATGGTCACCTGCGTCGGGTCGGGATTGTCGAAGAAGGTCCAGCTGCCGTACATCAGGGCGAGGTACGCGGAGGCGACGACCGCGAACGCGAGGTAGGACTTTCGAGCGGCATGATGTTCCTTCGCGAGCGACTTTTTTGGAAAGGCGAGGGGAAATCCGAAGATCGCCAGGACGGTCATCCACCAGAAGAGGCCGAAGCCGTAAGACAGCATGTTGACCTTGATGTCGTGAAGCGAAATGCCGAACGGGAAGAGGATCGGCGAGACGGCCGCGAAAAAATTCCCGGGGGCGGTCGTTCCGCTCGGCGCGATAAAAACGGACTCGCCGGCCTCGGCGCCGGCGACTGCCGTGTAACCGGTCGTGAGCGGGCTGCCGTACGTGGCGGCGTTGAAGGCGAAGAGCGGGATGACGGCGATGGCGAGGCCGGCGAGAAAGGCGAGGGCCGAGGAGCGCGAGGGACGGGCGAAGACGGCTCCCGCGGCGGCGGCCAGGGCCAGCCAGACGATCTCGGACGGGCGGACGAAGATGGCGAGGGAGACAAGGGAGCCGGCGAGGACGGGGTCGACGACGGGGTATCTCTGTCCGCGCGAGGGGCGGACGACGAGGAGATAGGCGGCGAGGATGAGGAGCGCGACGAACGGGACGTTCGGCATGAACGAGCGCGCGGAGTAGTACCACCAGGCCGGATGGATCGCGAGGACGACCGCGGACAGGAGCGCGACCTCGCGGTCGAAGATCTTCTTGATCGTCGCGTACCAGGCGAACGCGGCGAGCGCGGCGAGAAGCGGCGTGAGGAACGGGAGCGACCAGTATCCGGTCACCGAGGCGACCGTGCCGAAGATCACGGGGAGGCCGATGAACCCGGACGGGACGAGGCGCGAGGCGACGGAGACAACGCTGCGCGGATGGAGCGCGTCGTCGAGGCTGGCGTTCAGCGGTTCGAAGACGGAGAGGGCGCCGGTGCGCACGAACGTCTTCGCAAAGAACGCGTTCGCCGTCTCGTCGGGCGAAACGTACATGCCGCCGACGCGAAGCAGCACGAGGCAGCCGAGGAACGCGAGGGTCGCGAACGCGGCGATGATCCATTTGTCGAAACGCGGGTCGATATTCTTCATAGGCCGTAGGTAAGCAGGCTCGCAACGGCGAGGCCGATGGCGATGGCGAACACGGCGACGGCGAGCGAAAACAGCGCGGGCGTCGCGGTCCAGACGGCGATGAGCAGGATCGTGATCCCCGCGAACTGCGCGACCATCTTCGCCTTCCCGATCACGTTCGCCATCACGCGCAGCCCCATTCGCTTTCGGACGATCCCGCCGATCACAAGCGCCGCCTCGATGCCGACGACCGTCAGCCCGATCGCGGGATGGAGATACCTGATGACGACGAGCAAGATCACCGAGCTGATGAGAAACTTGTCCGCGATCGGGTCGTAGAGCATTCCCCACTCGGTTATTTCCTTTCGGACGCGGGCCATCGATCCGTCGAGCGCGTCGGTGAACGAGGCGAGGACGAACAGCGGAACCCCGGCCGCGAAGTCGCCGATATACAAAAGATAGACGACGAACGGCGTCATGAGAAACCGAAGCCAGGTGACGACGTTCGGCGTGACGAACGGCGGGATGAAGCGAATCATCGTCGCGGCCAGCAGGCGGTCGTGGGGAAACAGCTTGTTCGGATCGCGCTCAAACGCCATAAATGGTAGGATATCCGCACTATGTTCGGATTTCTTTCACGCTTACACTCTATCAGTTTTACCGTCGTTTTCCTAGCGCTTCTGCTCGCGAACGCCGCGCTGTGGCAAAGCCCGATCATCGGCGTCGCGCTGCTGGCGGCGTTTCTCGTCACGTTCGGAAACTGGGTCGGTCGGTGGGCCGCGCCGAGCGAGCACGGCCCGACGCAGACGTGGGTCGGCGTATGGATGCTGCTGTCCGCGGTGATGGTCGCGGGAGCCGGGGCCTATTACGCCTGGCAGCTGACGCCCGACGTGGCGCTCGTCATCGCGATGGCGGCCGGACCGCTCGCGTGGACGCTCGCCGGAAAATCAAAGCTCGGATGGTTCCGGCGGCCGCACGACAACGTCTCCGAGCCGCGGCACCGCGTTCCCGCCGCGTTCTGGCTCGCCGCGACGCTGGTCGTCGCCGGCCTCGCCGCGACCGCGTGGATTCTTCTCGGCGCCGCCACGACCGACGCGGTGCGAACCGTCTGGGAACGCGTACCGCCCGCGGCGCTCGTCTCGTTCGGACTGTCGGCGTTCGTCCTCGCGGGACTTCTCTTCCACGGCAAGGAGCGCGCCGTGACGATTACGCTCACGACCGGGGCGCTCGGCGTCTTCCTGCTCGCCGCCGTCCTCGTGTTCCCGCTCGGCTTCGGATTCGACCCGTTCATCCACCAGGCCACCGAGGAACACATCGCGCGGTTCGGCACGATCACGCCGAAGCCGCTGTACTACGTCGGCCAGTACGCCCTCGTCCTGTTCGCGCACCACGCCTTTTCGATCCCGGTCGCGACCCTGAACGCGCTCCTCGTCCCGCTCCTCGCCGCGCTCCTGCTCCCCGTCGCCTGGTTCGGCGCCGCGACGCATTTGCTCCGGGACAAGAACGCCGGAGCCGCGACGCTCGCCGCGATCTTCCTCCTTCCGCTGTCCGGCTTCGTCCTCACCACGCCGCAGGGACTCGCGAACCTCTGGGTGCTCCTCCTTGTTCTCGCCGCGATCCCGACGCTCGTTCGCAATGAGTCGCCGCGCGTCTGGCCCCTGGCCCTCCCCGCCCTCGCCGCCCTCGTCACGCACCCCATCGCCGGAATTCCCGCGATGCTGTTCGCGATCCTGCTGGCGTCGGATCCCCGACGAAACGGCGACCGCGTCCTTGCCCGCGTCGTCCACTGGACGACCGTCGTCGCCGGCAGCGTCGCCATCCCCTTCTCCTTCGTCGTCAACGCCCTCCGCTCTACGGGAACGACGGGATTCGACCTCTCGGCCATCTCAACCGTCTCCGCCCTCTCATCCTTCTCCCTCTTCCTCTCCAATCGCTTCGATCCCCTCCTCGACTTCGTCTATCTCTACGGCCTCAATGCGACCGCCCTGTTCGTCGCCCTCGCCGCCGTCGGCTACGGAATCTCTCGGCGCCAGATGCGCGGAACCCTCCGCGTCCTCATGCTCATGACCGCGATGCTCGCCGTGAACTGGGCGATCCTTTCCACCGCCGTCGACTTCTCGTTCCTCATCGACTACGAGCGCCAGAACTTCGCCGCGCGCCTCGTGCCGATGGCGCTGTTCTTCCTCGCGCCGCTCGTGATCCTCGCCGTCGGCACGTGGATAAACCGCGTCCGCCCCGGCCCGGCCTCGCTCCGCGTCGCCACCGTCGCGATTCTCGCCGCGCTTGCCGCCGCCTCGTTCTACCTCGCCTATCCGCGGAACGACGCCTACGAGGCGGGGCACGGGTTCAACGTGAGCCAGGCCGACCTGAACGCCGTGCACGCGATCGAGAAGGACGCCGCCGGAACGCCGTACGTCGTCCTCGCGAACCAGACCGTCTCGGCCGCGGCGGTCCGCGAGCTCGGATTCGCGCGCTATTACGGCGACCTGTTCTTCTATCCCATCCCGACCGGAGGCGACCTATACGCCTCGTTCCTCTCGATGAGCGAAAAGCCGAGCCGCGAGATCGCGAAGGCCGCGCTCGATCTGGTAAACGCGCGATGCTCCAAGGATCCGGGGTGCACCCAGCCTCCCGCGGGCACCGCCTACTTCGTCGTGAACCGATATTGGTGGGAAGCGTCCAGAATCGTCGAAACGGCCAAACAAAACGCCGATTATTGGTGGGCCCTCGACAATGCCGCGGTGCACGTGTTTAGATACCAGACGTATGATTGAAACATTCTTCTCGGTCCTCGTCGGCGTCGTCGGAACGTTCGGATTTCCGGTCGCGGTCCTGCTGGTGGCGTCCATCAAGCAGGTAAACCAGTATGAGCGCGGAGTGAAGTTCACCATGGGCAAGTTCGTCGGCATGATCGACCCGGGATGGCGCCTTGTCATCCCCGTCTTCCAGTCGATGCGAAAAGTCGACCTCCGCCTGAAGGCCGTGGACGTCCCGGCGCAGGACGCGATCACGAAGGATAACGTTTCCGCCAAGATCAACGCGGTGATTTACTACCGCGTCGTGGAGGCATCCAAGTCCGTGCTCGACGTCGAGAACGTAAACTACGCCGTGCTCCAGCTCGCGCAGACCACGATGCGCAACATCGTCGGCGAGGTGACGCTCGATGAGCTGCTCTCGCAGAGGACGGTGATCTCCGAGAAGATCGAGAAGATCGTCGACGAGGCTACGCTCAACTGGGGCGTGGAGGTGACCACGGTGGAGCTGAAGGACATCAACCTTCCCCCCGACATGGTGCGTACCATCGGAAAGCAGGCCGAGGCCGAGCGCGAGCGTCGCGCGGTCATCATCAACTCCGAGGGAGAGCTCGCCGCCGCCGAGAACCTCTCGCGCGCCGCCGCCATGCTGTCCGCCTCGCCGGGAGCCCTCCACCTCCGCACGCTCAACTCCATCAACGACATCTCGTCGGACGCGTCGAATACGGTCGTGTTCACGATTCCGCTCGAGATTTTAAAGGCGTTCGAGGGAATGAAAAAGTCGTGACGCGATAGCGCAAAAACCGCCCATGCGAGCTCGCATGGGCGGTTTTTGGAATCCGGGGGTCAGGTCTTG
>CALRGA010000024.1 GCA_943357025.1 Candidatus Uhrbacteria bacterium RIFOXYB12_FULL_58_10
TTTGAATCTGTCGTGGCGAATCGGGCCGAGCATCGCCAGATGCATCTCGGCGAGCGAGTACTTCATCGCGATATTGATGCGCCCGTCCCGGTCGAGGCGGCGAATCGAGACGGGTATCTTCGTCGATCGCAGGAAGCCGAACGAACCGACCTTCCCCGCGCGTCCGGCATACTCGTGGTCCTCGCAGAACGTCACGCTCTCGTCGAATCCGCCGATCTTTTCGTGCATCTCCCTGCGAACGAACATGCAGAACCCCGGCGCGTGTGGAAACACGTCGCCCCATGCGCGGACATACACATTATACGCCTTGTGAATCACATGGTCGATCCACTGGTCGGACAACGGAAACACGTCGACCGTGGCGATGTCGAACTTTTTTTCTATCATCTCCCCGACCGACCGTTCCAGAAACTCCGGATCGCGCAGTTCCACGTCCGCGTCCAGAAACAGAAGCAGATCCGTCGTCGCCGCCTCGGCGCCGCGGTTTCGCCCCGCTCCGGGCATTCCTCCCTTGACGACTCGACAGCCGAACGATTCCGCGACCGCGCGCGTGTTGTCCGTCGATCCCGCGTCCGCCACGATAATTTCCGCCGGCTGCATCGTCTGCTTCCGAATCGATTCCAACAGCCGCGGCAGGCTCGCCTCCTCGTCCTTGGTCGGAATGACGATCGTCAGCATATCGGCAATATTTTACACTACTTTCCCGATAATACAAAAAGGGCGATACCGGTCGCAACGGCCACGTTTAGCGAGCGCTTCCGGCCCGGCATCGGGATCTCGACGATCAGGTCGCAGAGCGCAAGAACGGACGGCTCGATTCCCTCGACCTCGTTCCCAAGCAAAAGCGCGATCTTTCCCTCTATCGGCCCGATCGGCGCGGCCCCGGCCGTATTGTCGAGCGCGACGACGCGATATCCGTCCGCCTTCAGCCTCCCGATTGCCTCGATGATCTCGCCGGTCTCCCAAGGCACGCGGTCTTCCGCCCCGAGCGCCACCTTCGCGATCTCCGGCCGTGGCGGAGTTCCCGTGATTCCGGTAAGGTAGACGCGCTCCGCCGCAAAGCAGTCCGCGCTGCGAAAGATCGCGCCGACGTTATGAAGACTGCGGATATTGTGGGCGATAACGACCATATATGAAACTACTCCAACCAGTCTCCGGCACCGTCGACCGCTTTGCCGCCGATGGCAGCGGCGTGATCGACCGTCCAAACGGAAAGCCTTTTTTGATGTATAACGTGATTCCCGGCGAGGAGGTGACCGCGACGGTCGTGAAGCGCGGGCCGGACGGTGTTCGCGCGAAGCTCGACTCGATCGTCGTCGCGTCGCCGGACCGTGTCGCGCCGCGCTGTCCGTACGCCGGAACGTGCGGCGGGTGCAAATGGCAGCACGTCGACTACGCGCGTCAGCTCGTCGAGAAGGCGAACCGCTTGCGCGCGGCGTTCGCGGAGGCGGCGACCGCGTGTCCCGTCGAGTCCGTGGCCGCGTCGCCCGACCGGTTCTACTACCGAAACCGCATGGACTTCACCTTCGGCCGCAACGGCGAGCTCGGGCTCAAGATGCCCGACAAGTGGTGGGCCGCCCTCAACCTGGAGACATGCTACCTGCTTTCCCCCGAGTCCGTCGAGATCGTCAGCGCGGTTCGCGACTGGGCGCGGTCGACGGGCCTCCCGTTCTGGGACGGAAAGTCGCACGCGGGATTTTTTCGCTATCTCGTCATCCGCGAAGGAAAGTTCACCGGCGAGCGGATGGTCACGCTCGTCACGACGACGAACGAGGCGTTCCGTCCCGAGGGACTCGTCGCGGCCATTGGCGGCCGCGCGACGTCGATCATCCACGGGATCAACGACGGCATCACCGACCTGTCGATCTCCGACGTTCTCGTCCCGCTCAAGGGCGACCCGTTCATCCACGAGGAGATCAACGGCGTCCGTTTCAAGATCACGCCGAACGCGTTCTTCCAAACGAATTCCGCCATGGCCGCGAAGCTCCAGGACGAAGTCGTCCGCCACGTCGAGACCGCGGTCGCGGACAAGACGAACGCCACCGTCCTCGACCTCTACTGCGGATCCGGATTTTTCTCCCTCGCGCTGGCAAAGCGATCGTCGACGATCCGCGTCGTCGGCATCGAGGAGAACGCCGAGGCGATCGCCTGCGCCAAGGAAAACGTCGCGGCGAACGGCGTCAGCGCCGAGTACTTCGTCTCCAAGGCCGAGGACTTCGACTGGAAGAGCTACGCCCCCGACGTCGTCATCGTCGATCCCCCGCGAGCCGGCATGCACCCGAGGGTCATCGAGACCCTCCTCGACGCCGCGCCGAAAACGATCATCTACATCTCCTGCAAATACGAGCGTTTCCTGATGGAATGGAACGGAACCGCCAACAGCGCCCCCGCGCTTTCGACGAAATACCGCCTCGCCGACGCGGCCGCGCTCGACCTCTTCCCCCACACCCCGCACATTGAGTTCGTGGCGCGGATGGAACGGATTGACGGTCCTTCGATTTCCTGATACTCTCCCGCCATGTCAAAAACACAAACCCCAATCCCGACCGTCCCGCAAAAGAGCGGCTTTGCCGTGCTCATCGGTCGCAGCAACGTGGGAAAGTCCACCCTGCTCAACACGATGGTCGGAACGAAGGTGGCCATTACCACCCCGAAGCCGCAGACCACGCGCCTTCCGGTGCAGGGAATCTTGACGCGCGCCGACGGCCAGGTGGTGTTCGTGGACACGCCGGGGCTCATGAAGAAATCCAAGGACGCGCTCACGAAGAAGCTCGGCGAGTTCGTCCGCGAGTCGCTCAAGGACGTGGACGTGATCGTCTACGTCGTCGACCCGACCCGTTCCATCGGCGACGAGGAGAAGTCGGCGCTCGCGCTCATCCGCAACATTGAGAAGCCGAAGATCCTGGTCCTCAACAAGTGCGACCTGCGCGACCGCGAGTTCCTCGAGCACTACAAGGACATCGCCGACCAGTTCACGACCGTCATCGACGTGTCCGCCATGACCGGAACGAACGTGAACACGCTCATCGACGAGATCTTCTCCTACGCGAAGGAAGGCGACGCGTTCTACCCGGAAGGACAGGTCACGAGCATGAAGAGCGAGCTGTGGCTTGCCGAGCTCGTCCGCGAGAAGCTGTTCCTGCGCCTGCGCGAGGAAGTCCCGTACACGACCCACGTGGAAGTCGAGGACATGCAGAGCCGCGAGGACGGAACGCTGTACGTCGCCGCGACCATTTACACCACCGATGAGCGATACAAGCGGATGATCATCGGCAAGGGCGGCCAGGGAGTAAAGGAAATCGGCCAGTCCACGCGCAACGAGCTGGAGGCCGTCATGATGCGCAAGGTGTTCCTCGACCTCACCGTCGAGGTCGACTCGCACTGGGTCGACAGGCTCGGCTAACCGACGAAACGAAAACGACCCCGCTTACGGCGAGGTCGTTTTGATTTCCGACACTTCGAATCCTCGCAGCGCGCTGTCGAACGACGCGTCGGCCGCGGGCTTGAGCGTCACGGACAGGATCAGCGGATTATCGACGTTCTTGAGGATCAGGTACTCCGCGAACCAGTTCGATGCCTTCAGCGCATCGACCTTTTGCAGCGTCCCGTCGACGCGAACCCACGTCGACGATTCAGAATCGTCCGTTTTGATCGTGAGAACCTCGGTAGACGTCGGCAGGTCGATCGTCGACGTCGAGACGTTCAGGCTCGTAAGGAACGTCTTCGCCGAATCGGTCCAGTCGAGCGCCCCCGAAACCGTCGTGTCGAACAACCCGAGGCTGATCGTCGCGCCCTTGTTCGTCACAAGCCCGTCGTACTGCGCGTCCGAAAGGACGAACCTCGAAGCGCTCGCGTCCACGGCCAGCGATCCGTCCGACTCCTTCTTCCAAACGAACGCCGCGTCCGTCGTCGCGACGCGATCTCCGAGCGTGAGTTCCTGCGTCAGCGGATCGGCCCCGAACAGCTCCGCGATCTTGCCCCCGACTCCAAGCACCGTCTCGCGCAGCGTCAGCGTATCCCCCGCCCCGACCGTCAGCTCGGTCGACGGCTGTGACGGACACCCGGCGCCGACGAATACGACGATTGCAATGGCCGCGGCGAGCCGTCTCATACCTTGTCGCCCTTCGCCCACTTACGCAGCGTCTCCTTGTCCGCCTCGCCGCAAATCCAATGCTTCGACTCCGTATTATAGAAAAACGGCACCCCGCCGCACAGCCCGCGGTCATACTCCGCCAGCTTCTCCGCGTTCGCCTCGTCATGCCAGGTTTCGAGCTTCTCGATGGCGATTCCCTCCTTGATCAGCCTGTCGATCGTCGGCATCATCTTCATGCAGTGAGCGCACTCTGCGCCGTAGAACTCCAATAGCGCCATATAGGGAAAATCGAGAGGTTATGCTAGGATTCTAACATGAAATACGTTCCGCATGCCATATTCGGCCTCATCGTCGCGACCCTTCTCGTCGGCCAGCGCTTCGGGTTCGTCTGGACGGGAGGGGATGGATATCGTCCGCAGAGGACGGCGACGATCGAGGCTTCTGCAGAATCGTATCGTCGCGGCGAGACCGTTTCGACGGGGCCGGGCGAGCGAAAAAGACTCGTTATCGCGTCGCAATCGATCGCCATCGACGAGAACACGGACGTCGTGCTCAGCGACATGCGGGACGAAAGCCTTTCGATCAAGATCGTCCGCGGACGAATTTACGTCGACGGTCCCATCACCGTCACGACGAACCGCACGTCGACGTCCGCCGAATCCGGCGCGCTGTCCATCGTGAACTACGACTTCCTCGAAACTCTCTCCATTGCGCCGTTCTTCGCGACCGCGACCGTCGAGATCATAGGATCCACGCCAATCGCGACAGAAAAACCGGTCAGCATCCACGAGACGCAACCGGTTTCCATCGTCGAGATCCCGTTCGACACTTCCGCCGCGTCGGTCGCGGATTTCTACCGCTGGGCTATGCGATAATCCCGCCGCCAAGCATCTCTTCCCCGTCGTAGATCACGATCGACTGGCCGGAGGTGACGGCTCGAACGGGGTCGTCGAACTCGACGGTGACCATATTCCCGTCGATCGCGACGATCGCGCACGACTGCAACGGCTGTCGATACCGGACGCGAGCGGACACCTTGTCCCCGACGGACGGCCGTCGAAACCAGTTCGTCGAATCAGCCGCGACGGTCTTCTGAAACAGCGCCGGATGAAAATTGCTCGAGACGACGAGCTGCTTTGTCTCACGTTTCTTGTCGACGACGTAATACGGAGTCCCTCCGCCCACGTTCAGCCCGTGCCGCTGGCCGATCGTGTAGAAGGCGATCCCCTCGTGCGTTCCGACGACTTCCCCGCCGGTCGTGACGATCTCACCCGGATCCTCGGGAATGCGCTCTTTCAAAAACGCGCGTATGTCCACTTCCCCGACGAAACAGATTCCCGTCGAATCCTTCTTCTCCGCCGTCGACAGCCCAAGCTCACGCGCTTTCTCTCGTACCTCGGGCTTCGTCATCGCCCCGATCGGAAACAACACGCGCGACAGAACGCTCTTCGGGATCGCCCAAAGAAAGTATGTCTGATCCTTGTTGTCATCCGTCCCGGCGAGGATTTTAGGTTCGCAGGGTCGAAGGTTCGAAGGTTCGAAGGTTCGGATCCGCGCGTAGTGCCCCGTCGCGACGAACTCGCAGCCGAGCCGGTCCGCTTCTTTCACGAACAGGTCGAACTTCACGTACTTGTTGCACAGCACGTCCGGGTTCGGCGTCCGTCCCGCCGCGTACTCCTGGTACAGGTTCTCGACGACCAGCTCGCGATACTCCTTCTCGAAGTCGAACGTGACGAATGGAATCCCCAGCTTCGCCGCCACCCGCGTCGCGTCCCGCCGTTCTGTCCGCCATCCGCACTCCTTCGTCTCTCCATCGCACTTGATCTCCGTCCAGTTCTTCATGAACGCCCCGATCACCTCGTATCCCTGCTCCAACAACAATGCCGCGGCAACGGACGAATCCACGCCGCCGGACATGCCGAGCAGGACTTTTTTACGATTCTCGTCCATATGACTTACGGATCCTGCCATAAAAACCCCCGATTGACAACCATCCCATCCCGACGGATACTTGAGCCGAGGCCGAACAATGGTACCTAAGATCATACTGCTCGTCTGCGACAAGCGAAGCCGGAACGACTTCTCGAAGGCAATGAAAGAAGCGCTCGCCCGAGAGAAGATCCCGTGCGCGTTCGCATGGTGCGAAACGTACCGCCAAGGAATCGACTATGTGAACGGAACGGGGTTCCCCGACTTCATCGTCGTAGAGCTGAACGCGGGAGACACCAACGGAGGAATCACCCTCCTGCGCCACGTCCGCGACGTGGGAAAGCCGACTCCGGTCATCATCTGGAATGCCCGGTTCACCCAGGACGAAGCCGGACAGATCGCCGAGCTCAACGGCATCAACATCGCCTGGCACCAGCCACGCGCCCTCTTCCGCCTCAGCCGCTACGCCACGATGCTCCTCCGCGGCCAACCCCGCGCGCACGCGCCCTGATCTCGATTCGTCGAGATCTTTTTTGATCGATCCGTTGATACGCGTTCCAAAAAGGGTCACCGAGAGAGCCTGTTCGCTTGGTTGAGCACAGAAACGCATTCGTATGAGGGTTTTTAAAAGGGTCACTCGGTGACCCTTTTGTATTTTCCTCCTCGTCGAGCCGCTCGTCATCGCAAAACTCGACGCACTCGACAAGGATCTCGCGAAGATCCGCATTCTGATTCTTTATCCAAGCGTCAACCAAACCACCACACCCGCGAGAATGATCCTGTAAATCGCGAACGGGACGAACGACGTCGATTTCAAAATTTTCAACAAAAACCGAATCGCGAGGAACCCGAAGACGAAGGACGTGAGGAACCCGACGATCATCGGGACGAGCTCGACCTGAGCCTCACCCGTTGCAAGCTCGAACAGTCCAAGCGCTCCGGCCGCGGAGATCGCGGGGATGCCGAGAAGAAACGAGAAGCGGGCGGCGGCCTCGCGGCTCAGGCCGGTGAACAGCGCCGCGGTAATCGTGACGCCGGAACGGGACGTTCCCGGGATGAGCGCGATCGCCTGGGCGAGGCCGATCATCATGGCTCTGTGGTAGCCGACGTTCTCGATCTTTCCTTCGGCCTGCTTCTTCGTCTGCCTGTCCGCGATCCATAGGAGGATTCCCCAGACAAAAAGCGACGCGGCAACCACGAGCGGACTGCGGAGGGCGTTTTCGATCTGGTCCTTGAACAGGAATCCCGTCCCGAGCGCGGGAACGGACGCAGCCATGACCGTCCAGCCAAGCTTGGCCTTGTCCGCGAACAGTTTCGGCAGGTCGTCACGCAAGGCAACGAGGACGGCCGTCAGCGTGCCGAGATGGACGACCGTGTCGAACGCCAAAGGCTGCTCGGCCCAGCCGAGCAGCGTTGGAATGAGAATCAGGTGGCCGGACGACGAGACGGGCAGGAACTCGGTGATGCCCTGGACGATGCCGAGGACAATGGCGTGCAGGATCGACATACGCGTCGCGCGCGGTTCTCGTTAGTCGAACTTGATCGTCTGGCCGGAATGGACCGTGCCGGATTTCAGCGGGACCCAGCCGTCGTCATCGACCGATGGAATCCTTGGCGGCGGAGTCTGGGTCGGTGACGGCGCGGGAATCGGAGTAACGATCGGCGCGGGGGCTGGCGTTTGGGCTGGAACGCGGATCGTCGGAACCGGCGACGCGGGAGGGGTTACGACGGATCGTATCGGGTGCGGGTTTGGGTTGTTTGTAACGTGTGGCGAGGCTGGCGGGAGTTGCGGACGCGGCCCCTGTTGAAACGCCTGGGGGGAATTCGGACCGCCGGTTCCCTTGTTCGGCCGCTTGCGCCGCGTATCCTTGCCTGGGACGAACGGCTTTGGGCCGGTCGGCGCGGCAATCGTCGGCGGCGCGTGGACGACCGTGCCCTTCGATGTGGCCTCAGGGCGATTCTGCGGAATTGGCGGGCTGTTGAGCGGCGAGGACAGCATCTGGGACATGAAATCCATTGGCTTGTCCGCTGGGGGGACCGTCGGAATTGGTTTTGGAGCTGGAGCCAGCGCGGAAAGCAAAACCGTCGGAACCGTCGAGGGCGGCTTCGGGGCCGGGGCGACGCTTGGCTCGGGCGAACGAAGCGACGGCGGTGCCGGGGGCGGGGTTGGGCGGGAATCCTTGCGTTCCTTGCCTTTCGCACGCTCTTCCATGACGATATCCTTGCACTCGGCGCAATAGATCGGCCGGCTCGGGTCGAGCTGGACGGCGAGCTCGAACGTCTTCTTGCATCGCGAGCAGGCGTGCTCGAACTTCGGCTTCTTCGCGCCCTTCTGATCCTTTTTCTTCTGTTCCATCTCCGCGACCATCTTGCCGATGGACTCGTCGTCGCCCATCCCCGTCCACTTCATGATCTTGTCCGCGATCTCGGCGCGCGGCGTGGTGTACCGCTCGCGGCTCACCTTTATCACCTTCTCTTCCGATCCCGTCCGCTTCGCGATCGGCGGCAGCGTCATCGCCGAGAACGGCTGGCTCGTGACTCCGTCGATGAGGAGTTTCAGATAAATGTTGTACTTCGGCAGGTTGATGATGTCCTCCGGCAGGAAGCGCGGCGCGAACTCGGTTTCCATGTACGCGGCGTCCGGAGAGCCCACGCGGAAGGTGACGATCGTGCCGACGTTACCGAACACGGCCTCGCGCACCTCGTCGGACAATTGCGCGATGTACTGGTGCGCCATGGTCAGACAAAGGCGGTACTTGCGCGCCTCGGACAAAATTCCCGCGAACGATTCCGTCGCGAAGTTCTGGAACTCGTCCACGTACATATAAAAGTCCTTGCGGTCCTGTTCCGGCTGGTCGACGCGCTCCATGGCCGACAGCTGCAGCTTGGTAATCAGAAGTCCGCCGAGCAGACGCATGTTGTCCTCGCCGATGCGTCCCTTCGACAGGTTGATGATGAGAATCTTCTGATCGTCCATCAGCTGGCGGATGTTGATGGTCGACTTCACCTGCGCCACGATGTTACGGATGACCGAGGCGGACAAAAACTGCCCGATCTTGTTCTGGATCGGCGCAACGGCTTCCTGCGCGTACTTTTCCTGATAGCTTGCGAATTCAACGAGCCAAAACTGCTTCACCACCGGATCCTGCACGTTCGCCACGATCTTGCGGCGGAAATCGGCGTCGGAGAGCATGCGGTTGATTCCAAGCAGCGTCGAGCCCGGGTTGTCGAGCAACGCAAGGATGGCGTTGTTCAAAATGTACTCCATGCGCGCGCTCCACAGATTTTCCCAGAGCTTCTTGAACACGCCCATCATTCCCGAGGCGACCAAGTGCTTGGTCTTCTCGCTGACCGTCTCAAGGATGTTGAATCCGATCGGAAAGTCAAGGTCCGCCGGGTTGAAATAGATGACGTCGTTGATGCGCCAGCTTGGGATGTAGTCGATGAGCCGCTCGGCCGTGTCGCCGTGCGGGTCGATGTACGCGCAGCCGTGGCCGGCATAGATATCGGTAAGGATCAGGTTCTCGAGCAGAACGGTCTTGCCCATGCCCGTCTTTCCGATCACGTACACGTGGCGGCGGCGGTCATCCGTCTTAACGCCAAATTTCCGCATCTGATTGCGGAAATTAGTCCGGGCGAAGTAGTTCACCTCGTTCTCGTGATCGTGGTCGTAGCTCATATGGGAAGATTTGGCGGTGTTCCGTCATCGACCCATCCTGGCGGAGGACCTGGCAGTACCACGTCGGACGGCTGCCCCATGTCTGTGGCGTCCAGACCGTCCTCGCCGTCCTCGTCGGGAGTGAACTGATGCGCGGAGGCGATGACGGCTGCGGGCTCGTCTTCCATGCCCGGGAGACGGATCTCCGGCTCATGTGCTTCCTCATGGACGGTCGTTGCGGCCGGAGCCGCGTGGACGGCCGCTCGGGTCGGAGCGGAAAAGTGCTCGACGTCGTTCGATCCGATCGGCAAGCCGACCGGCGGCTCGGCGCGCTTGGCGTCGGCCTTCTTCACGAGCGGCGCCTTCACCGTGATGGACGGAAAATGCCAGAGCGTGGCAAGCTCCTCGATGTTCAGGATCCCGGGGTCCGCGCCGATTCCCCACGAACGGTTTTTGAACGCGCGGACGAGCTTTCCCTGTCGAGCCGCATACGTCCATGCCTGCCAGAAATAGTCGTCCTTCGGCGTGGCGTCGCCCCAGAGCCCGAGGGAATTCATGTTAAGGTGGGAAAACTGGTTGAACATTCCCTTGACGAATGCGGTTCGCGCCTGCTTGTCGTACACGCCCTTCTTTCCAATGTACACCAAACGCATCTTGGTCCTATACCCGATCTTGCCGATCTTCTTCAGCACGCCTTCCACCTGGTCCTTCTCCGCCATCGTGATCTTGAACGCCTTCCACATGTCGGGATCCTGCGCCGGCTTTGCGTGAGGATCGGCACCCGTCGAGAATCCGAACGCCTCCATTGCGATGTCGGCCGGAATCGAAAGCGTGTTCGTGATCAGGTTCTCGAACAATCCGGGCTTGTGCTTCGCCTCGTTGCCGAACACCTTGTTGATGAAGTTCTCGCCGGCCTTCTTCCAGTCGTTGCCGTCGGGCTTGATGATGATCTGAACCCAAAAATGCTCGCCGACCTTCATCTTGGCCAGCTGCTCCAAAATCGGCCCGAGGGGATCCTTCAGCTCGCCGGAAATCTTGTCCTCAAAATCCGCGTACGTTCGGAGGGGAAAATACTCCTCCTTCTTCAGCTTCAGCTCGCTTCCCCACGTATCCCACGTGTCGTTCGGATATTCTCCCGGTGCCCAGCTCGTGTAATCCTCGACCTCCGTGATCTCGGCTTCCGGGTAGGCCGCGTAAATTCCGGCCTCGACGACGTCGCGATATCGGGTCTGTACCCGTGTGTAGAACTGGACGTAACCCTCGGTGGAGACGATCTCAAACACGAACGGCGATTGGAACTTTCCAATAATCCATCTCTCCTTCCAGGTCAGGTTCGAAAACGACCCCCACAGCGAAGAGAACATGTTCTCAAGCGCCTTCGGGGTCTGTTCCGTCATCGGAGGCACGTCGATCGCGAGCAGAACGAACTTCAAGGATGCGGCGTATTTTTCCTGGCGGGTGACCTTCCAAACCTCGGTAACCCCCCAAAGGACGATGATGACGATCGGAACCCATCCGAATAACACGAGGAGGCTGTAAAGAACCACGTCGATGGGCTGGTTCCAAAAGAGGGGTGACGAAAGGGATGAGGTGAGTGTGGCAGCGAAGAACATAGTGATGCAATTATAGCACGGAGGGGCGTAGGGATACCAATCTACAAATCGGTTACAAAACTACGTAATAACAAAACGCTACGAATTTAATATTCGTAGCGTTCCGTAGCAATCCGTTGATTGGCAGTTTTGCAGCCGAATCGTAAACAAGTATCCAACGCGCCCTACTTTTTCCTCATCTCCTCCCACTCCACGAGTGCCGGGCTCGCGAAGAAGATGGACGAGTACGTTCCCACGAGCACTCCGATGAGGAGCGCGAGGGCGAACGGCTGGGTCGATTCCCCCCCGAAGACGAGGATCGAGGCGAGCGCCAGCAGAACTGTCACGGACGTGTTGATGGAACGGACGTACGTCTGTTGGATCGACCGCTCGACGATCGTCGCGAACGGCTCGCCTGTGTTGCGGGAGAGGTTCTCGCGCGTTCGGTCGAACACGACCACGGTATCGGAAATCGAGTAACCGAGAATGGTCAGCATGGCCGCCACGAACGCCGTGCCCACCTCCCAGTGCCAGTAGTGGCCGATCACGGCGAACACGCCGAGCGGGATGATGACGTCGTGCGCCGCGCAGAACATCGTCAGCAGGCCGTACTTCCAGGAGGCGACCGGCTCGGAAACCTTGCGAAACGCCCAGGAAACGTATAGGCCGATGAGCACGAGCGTCGTCACGAGGCCGAGGAGCGCCGACTTGCGCAGCTCGTTGCCGATCACCGGGCCGATCGAATCGAACTTGTCCTCGGAGAAATCGCCGAACTTCGCGTGAAGCGTGGCGAGCACCGCCTGGTGCTGATCCTCGGAAAGCGCGGGAAGGCGAACGATGACGCGGTTGTTTTCCGCCGACTGCACCGTGACGCCCTGCTCGCCGGACTCGGCGAGGACGGCGGTGATGTCCGCGGAAGCCGGGGCGTCGCCAACGAAGGCAAGTTCTATCAGCGAGCCTCCAGTGAAGTCGATGGAGAACTTGAGGCCGAACGCGGCGAGCGCCCCGAAGCTGGCAACGATCGAGAGGGCGGACAGGGCGAACCACCAGCGGCGGAGCCCGACGAAAGAGAATTTTTTCATATTACTTGGCGTTGCGCTTGAGGCCGTACAGCGCCGGATTCTTAAGCCACTTGCAGGCGCGTACGTTCTTCATATAGAAGCGCGTCACCGTGATGGCCGTGAACAGCGACAGGAGGACGCCGACCCCTAGGGTCAGGGCGAATCCGCGCACGAAGCTCGACGAGAACGAGTACAGCACGGCGGCCGAGATGAGCGTGGTGAAGTGCCCGTCGCGAATCGGGGCCCATGCGCGCTTGAATCCGTCGTCGATGCTCGGGATCAGGTCGCGGCCCGAGCGATACTCGTCGCGAATGCGCTCGAAAATGAGAACGTTCGCGTCCACCGCGATGCCGAGGCCTAGCACGAACCCGGCGATTCCGGACAGCGTGATCGTGACCCCGAACAGCCGGTAGGCCGCGAGGTTAAGGAAGGCATAGAGGACAAGCGCGGCCGCGGCCACGATGCCCGGGAGTCGATATACCACGATCATGAACAGCGCCACGAGCGCGAATCCGATGAGCGCGGCCTTCACCGACTGGTTGAGCGAGGCGAGCCCGAGCGTCGGGCCGACCGTCTCCTGCGAGAGG
>CALRGA010000025.1 GCA_943357025.1 Candidatus Uhrbacteria bacterium RIFOXYB12_FULL_58_10
CCACCGATGGAAAGATCCTCGTCATCGCCCCAGTTGATGGCATCCGTGCCGCCATCGACATCATCGGCTTCGTCCTGATCCGGGATTTCGACGCGAATCGCATCGTCATCGCCAGCGGAAGCGCCGAGCGTGTCAACCTTCAGCACGTAGGTCTTGGTCTCTCCGGCGCCGATCAGTTCGGCATCGGTGAGGGCGAGGACCGCGTACGACACGACATCCATGTCGGCGCCGCCATCCACGCAGGAAGCGTCCGAGTCGTCGATGAACGTCCAGTCGACGTCCTCGTCAAGCTTCTCGGAAGAATCGTCCGCGTCGTAGAACGTGAACTTCGTCGGGTCGGCGAAGGTGTCACATGCGTTGAACGCGCTGCCGTCCTCAGAGGTAACGATCTTGAACGTCCCCTGGTTCAGCGTGACCTCTCCACGCGAATCGGCGGCAACGTTGAAGCGGAACACTTCGGAGTCGCCAGCCACGCCCGAGCCCGACGGAGAACCGGAGGCAAGGGAAAGGGTCGGCTTGGTCGCGCGGAGAGTCATTTCGTTGGCTGGGACGTCAGCGACATCGGCCGCATCAAGCGTTTCGCCAGATGCCTCGCCAACCGCTTCGAAGTCCTCATCGCCCTCGAAGTTGAGGATGATGGCGTCACCGGACATGTCTTCGTTCGAAATCGCACCCGTGTCGATGGTGACCGTAAGCGTCGCGGAGGAATCCGCGGCCACGTAGAGGTCCAATCCGTCGAACGACGCAACGCCGCTCGAGAGGTAGCCCGTCTTCGTTTCCGTGGCTCCTGCGCTGTTCGCGTAGGAGAGCTTCACCGCGGCAACCCCTTCGTCGCTGCCCGTGTTGCGAAGATCGACGTGCTTGACGACGAACGCTTCGTCATCGGCCTCGAACTTGAACTTGGACATGGCAACGGCCGTCGAATCACCAAGGATGATGGTCGAGTTGGCCGAGGAACCGTCGAGCGTAACCGTCAGGTCGCCGTTATTGGCAAGCGTGATGGTCGTCTCGGAACCGTCCTCGTTGTTCTCGGCGATGGCGCCGGCGTCAACGTCGTCTCCATCCGCGTCCTCCGCCGTAATGTCGGTGTTGGCGTTGATGTAGAAGGCGAAGACGTCTGTGGCACCGGCGGCCGTGTTGGAGAAGTCGCACTTCATGACGAGCTTGGCGGTTTCGCCAGCCTCAATCGTCCAGTCGAAGTTCTCGAACTCGAGATCCGCGTCGCCGTCGTTGTCGGTCGGCGATTCCGGACCGTCCACGAGGGAGCCGGACTCGTTGTCGTACAGCGAGCACTGCGAAACGCGGTCGCCCACGTCGATGTCAGACTCGCCGAGCGTTCCGTCCGTGTCACCGGTCACCCCATAGGTAACGTCGGTAATCGTGACGTCAGCCGCGTCGCCAGCCTCAAAGTTGAAGCCGGAAACGGAGACGGCCGAGGAACCCTTCACGTAGGTGTTGCTGGACGGCGGGGCAACGGCCTCCACGTCAAGCGAGGAATCCGTAACGGTCATGTTCTTTCCAACGATGTCCGCGGACGGAACGACGTCGGTAAGATCATCGCCGTTGGCGTCCTCGGCGACCACGCCGCCCATGACGAGCTCAGCGTGATACACCTCGTCCGCCGTGGCATCGGCCGAGACGTCGACCGTCACCATCAGGTCCAGCGATTCGCCGGCCTGGAGCATCTGGTTGTCGTCGAAGGTGATAACCTGAATGAAGTCGTTGTCATCCTCATCAACGGTGCTGAACTCTTCCGAGCCCATCCAGACGGATCCGTCGGACTCGCGAATGGCGAGATCCTCGAGCATCGCGTCGCCGTCGATAAGACCGACGTTTTCCTCATCGGAGACGAAGTTCACGACGAGCTCCTTGACCTCCGTCCAGTTGGACGCAGTCAGCGAGAACTCGAGGAGCACGACGTCGTCGCCGTCGACAGCGATGTCGTCGGCGGACGGGCCGTTGTTGGCGAACGTAAGGTCGCCGCCTTCAAGGGTCACCTCGGAGCCATCTCCGGCGGTGTCATAGTCTTCGATGTTCACCTGGAGGTTGAAGCCGTAGTCGCCGCCCATGGCAACGACGTCCGTGGTCTCCTCGATGAACGTGGTGATAAGGTCGCCGTTCTCCCCGCCGACGTCGGCGGAAACGTTCAGCGTCTCATCGCTGCCCTCTTCCACGTAAAAGGAATCCGTGAGCACGAACGTGACGAGGTCGCCCGAGACGGTTCCCGTGGCGAGCTGGTCGTTGCCGGCAAACAGCTTGTAGTTGGAGTGGTCGGAGGAAGAATCGACGTTGAAGGCGATCTGGGAAACCCAGGCGTCCTCATCGGCGGCCGAGAGCTCGATCTCGGCGATTTCCGCGCCTTCCTCTCCGATGGTCGGATCGGACGGGTTGTTTCCGGCCATGACGGTGATCGTACCGGCGTCCGTCGCGGAGAAGGTCATGGTGCTGCCCGTGATCGGGAAGGAACCGGAGACCGTCGCGGTGGAGGTGACGGACGAGGCGGACGCGAGCGAGAAGTTCGCCGTATCGCCGCCGTCCATGCCGGCAACGAGGTTGGCCTTCACCGTGACGTAGGTGGAAGCACCAGACGACAGGGAAAGGTCAAGACCCGAGAAGGTCACGTCGCGGGACGAGTTGATGCTGCGGCCATCGGTCAGACGGACGGATCCCTCGTAGAGGAAGGCGTCCTCGATGTTGGCCGTGTCGCCGATGCCGCCAAGGTGGAAGACCATCTGGGAGACGTCAGCGGATCCGGAGGAGGCCATCAGCTTCACTTTCGTGAATCCGACGGAGGCTGCTCCACCCGGGATGGTGGCGGCGGCCGGGGTGTCGGAGGCGAGGGAAACCGAGAGGCCGCCCGTGACGGACGTGCCGAGCTGGGCGACGTCGGTCAGCTCTGCGTCGGCGGAGGAGAGCTCAGATCCGGCCGAGAGGCTGGAGAGAGTGACTCCCGTTCCGTCGAGCAGGTTGCGGGACTGCAGCCAGTTGGCGGAGGCACCGGCGGAGGTGACCATGCGCTTCTCGCTGCCGTCCACGAGGTACATCGATCCGCCCATCGAGACGTAGGCGCCGTTGAAGGCAGCCGCGGCCGAGGTGAGGGAGGTACCGACGGTGTAGTCGACGAAAAAGGTGTCGGCCACGTCATCGATCATGGTGTTCCAGTCGGAACCGGCAAGACCGGAAGCGACGCTCTCGGACTCGATCCAGCGGACCTGTCCTTCCGGCGTGACGACGTAGGTCTTCGGGTCGCTCTGGATCTTGATCCAGCGGGATCCGGCGCGGTACGTCACGTTTCCGGCGAGCGGAATCGCGGCGAGGGCGGCGTCGGAGATGGTCGACACGGACGAGTAGTCCGGGTACCAGGAGAAATACGTCTTCTCGTTCGGGAAGGCGTAGCGGGAACCGTCGGAACCGTAGAAGTAAAGAGTGGAAAGGGTGGTACCCTTGATGACGCTGCCGGCAGAAGCGGCGTGCGCGGTCATCGGGGCGACGAAGGAAGAGATGCCGATCGACCAAAGGATCGTCGCTGCTGCGACGGCCGTGGTGAAGGCGCGCTTTCCCATGTTGAGAGAGTCGGTCATAATTATTGTAAGTGTGTGTAGCGTTTATTCACATGCGTACAAGCGGCTTGGCAGCCTCGACTTTTCAGCTTGTAAGCGTCCTTATCAAAGTAAGGCGGGGTGAAAGCCCTGGGTGGACGCTCGTCGCTTTGACGAACGTCCGGACCAGAGGTTACACGCCGGTCGTGATGTCGATTTCTAGCTCCGTGATGAGATCCTCGGAGTGGGCCACGTCGGCGTCGATTCCCGCGAGGAGCTCGAACGTCTTTCGATATCCTCCGGCGACGAGGACGCTCGACGCCTTCTGGATCGCGTCGCCGTGCGCCGTGACTCCGCTTCTGGCTTCCTTGATGCGAGCCGCGTACGTCGCGTCGATCGTCGTCTTCTTCGCAAGGACGGACTCGATGACGGAGAGGCGGCCGAGCGAGAGGGCGATGCGCGCGTTCAGCGAGCTGACCTCGGCCTGGAAGTTCTGCTGGAGCGACTCGCTCGTTCGCGGCTGCTCGTTGGCCTCGTTGCTCGCGACGATGGCGTCGACGGCCAGCGCGTTGCTTTCCTGCGCGGTTACGAGCGCGGCGGCGGCGGGCTCGGACTGGGCGATGCTGGACTCGTACTCGTCGGTCTTCTGGTCGACGATGATGGCGAGCGCGCCGGCCTGCCCGGGGTTCGAGATCTGCACGTTCATCAGCTCGTCGTTGACCGAGGCGATTTCCTTCTTGAACCCGTCCACGGCGATCTGCACCTTCTCGTCCTTATTTTCCGCGTCCGAGCTCGTGATCGCGTTCACCTCGTCGAGCCTCCGACCGGCGAATTCCGCGTGGAGCTTTGCGCGCTGTTCGCCGGAGGTTGAGAGGGTAATTTGCACGCGCTCGCTGGCAAGCTTCACCGGGTACAGGACGTCGCCCGGCACGGAGTCGAACGACGCGTTGACCGTGGTGACCCAGCTTCCGAAGACGAGGAGGAGAGCCGCGAACCCGACGGACATCGGCTTGAGGAGGACGTGGGAGAATTGATAGTTGAGATATTGGAGGTAGTCGCCGATCGAGTACGTCGCTCGTTCGAGCTTCGCGTCGATGCCGATCTCGGAGGAAAGACGAGCCCATGCCGCGTCGTCGTGCGAAACGCCAACGACGCCTCCCATCTCGGGGGCGTCCTTGTGCTTTCGCAGCATCGCGATGAGTTCGTTATTCGTCATAAGAGTGTTCGGAGTTCCTTCAGTGCGCGGTGGAGGGTCACTCGCACGGCGCCGGCGGTCTTTTCCATCCGCTTGGCAATCTCGTCGAAGCCGAGCTGTTCGAAGACGCGGAGGACGATCACTTCCTGGAAATCTTCCGGCAGCTTGCAAAGCGAGTCCTTTATCATCCGGAGTTCCGCGTTCGCCTCGATGGAAGCCGACGACCGCTGCGTATCCTCGAAGTCCTTCCCGGATTCCTGCAGCTCGGAGAGCGACGCGTCGTACTTCTTGCCCTTCCAGTAATCCTTTATCGCATAGCGGGCGATGTGGAAGATCAGGCCGGAGAAATGATCCTTGTCCGTCGAGTGACTTGTGAGGATAAAATTCCAGGCTCGGAGGAACACCGTGTTCAGCATATCGTCCGCGTCCTCGGTGGACGGCAGCCGACTGCAGAGAAATCGGTACAAGCTTTTCTTGTACTCCAGGAACAGTTCGGCGAATGCCCGCTGGTCCTGGTGTGTCCGAATTCGGAAGAGAAGAAATTTTTCGCGTTCGCTATGCACAGTGACCGATTAGGTTCGAAGTTTGTTACAAAAGGGGTTTAGTATAGCTTACTTTAGCCAAAATATCAAGGGTTTTGGGGTATTATCATCGTTTTGGTGGACTTTTGAGGCAGGTTTGGCTACACTGGTGTGGACAAATGATTGAAATTGGAAACTGGAAATTAGAAATTAATTTCCAAATTTCCAATTTCTAATTTCTATTATATGCCTCTTTCTTCCATAATCCGCCTGTCCGTTTCCGAGGCCGCCCGGATGTTTGGCGTCTCGCAGCGGACGGTACGCCGGGCCGTTACCGATGGACACATCACCTATGTCGTGGTCCAGGGAAGGTATAAGCTGAACTTTGAGAGCATTCTGAAGTGGTCACAGGATACCACGACCGTGCGGAACAAGCGCGACCGGCAAGGGATCGGACAATACGTGGGACAGTGGAAGATGAAGAACAGGCTGTACTCGCCGAACCCGAAGTCAATCGAGGACGCTCCCAAGACCGAACGGGACTAAAGTCCCTATGAAGCATCTTTCGATCCTAATCGCCGTCCTCCTCTTCCCCGTCGCCGCGCTCGCGTCGAACGGAGATTTCGTGCGGACGTCAAACTACTACCTGATGTCCGGATCCGCGCTGGAGGGACCGTCGACGATCGCGACGCTTTCCACGTTCGACCTCATCGTGATCCCGTCCGAGGCCCAAGCATACAACAAGCCGTTTTTTTCCGCCGTCCGGAAGCTGAACCCCGACATCATCATCCTCGCCTATGTTCCGACGGTCTCGTGGAACAACGCCTTCTGGTCCGATCCGCTTCACGCGCAGATGAAAAAAGGGATCCAAAGTTCCTGGTGGCTGAAGGACGCGAACGGCGGCACGGTCTCCATCTGGCCGAACACGTCCGCGCTCGATCTGAATTCCGGATGGACCGACTACCTCGCCGGGTTCGTGAAGACGGACATGGTGGACACGGGACTCTGGGACGGAATCTTTTACGACGAGGTGCACGACCGCGCCGACTGGCAGAACGGATACGCGCGGCTTTTTTCTGCGACGCGCTCGAAGCTCGGTTCGTCCGCGATCATTATCACGAACGGATCGTCGTCCTCGCAGTTCGCTCCGTACGTCAACGGCCGGATGTTCGAGTCGTTCCCGTCGACCGGCGACCGCGCGACGGACTGGACGAACCAGACGAGGGACTACCTCTCGCTCTCGTCGAAGGTCGGCCATGACGCGGTGATGGCAATCAACGTGAACACGAACAACACCGGCGCGCAAACCGACTATCGCAAGATGCGCTTCGGGCTTGCCACGACCCTGCTCGGCGACGGCTACTTCGGCTTCGACCACGGCACGGAAAACCACGCGCAGCTGTGGACGTACGACGAGTACGGCGTGTCGCTTGGCGACCCGAAAGGTTCGGCGGAATTGTCGGCAGGGATTTGGAAGCGGTCGTACGAGCTTGGACAGGTCGTTGCCAACCCGACGAACGTGGCGCAGACCGTGAAGCTCGGCGGCGAGTACGAGAAGATTCGCGGCTTGCAGGACGCGGCGACGAACAACGGATCCATCGTCTCCAAGCTGACGCTGGCGCCGCAGGACGGCATCGTCCTCCTCCGCCCGCTCGAGAAGATCGCCGACGCGACGTATCTTAACGGCTCGTTCGCCCGCATTTTCTCGGCGGCCGGCGCGACGAAGCGAACGGGGTTCTTCGCGTACGACAAGAGGGCGCGAGGAGGAACGAAGGTGAACGCGTCCGACCTCGACGGCGACGGGACGATCGAGACGATCGTGGCCGACGACACGTACGTGACGATCCTCAATGCCGACGGAACGCAGCGCGCCAAGTTCGCGCCGTACACCGCCGCGTACGGGCTCGGCGTGAACATTGCGGTCGGCGACCTCGAGAACGACGGATCCGTCGAGATCGTCACCGGAACCGAGAACGGCGGCGGCGCGCAGATTCGCGTCTTCAACGCGGACGGTGTCCTGATCAATCCGGGATTCTTCGCCTACGACCCGGCGTTCCGCGGAGGGGTCAGCGTGGCCGTGGGCGACCTGAACGGCGACGCGGTAAACGAGATCATCGCCGGCGCCGGGGTTGGCGGCGGGCCGCACGTGCGCGTCTTCAACAAGAATGGCAAGGTGATCAACCCGGGATTCTTCGCGTTCGACCAGGCGTTCCGAGGCGGCGTGCACGTGGCGGTGGGCGACGTCGATGGCGACGGAATCGGCGACATCGTGGCCGGGGCCGGAAAAGGAGGGTCGCCGGAGATTAGGACGTTCGACCGCGACGGGAGGAAGAAATCGGGGTTCCTCGCCGGCGACGCGAGCGACCGCGACGGAATCAAGATAAGCGCGGCCGACATCGACCGCGACGGAAAGGCCGAGATCATCGGATTGTCGAGCGACGTGTTTACCCTGTCATTCAACTAGTATGCAGATACGACGATCGGCGCTTGGCCTTGCCTCGCATCCGGGAAAAATCCTTCTGTGGCCGCTCGTGCGATGGTACGAGAAGCGGTACGAGGGAAAGTTCGCGTTCGCGCGCGCGACGTTTTTGTTCGACCTCTTCCTGGTCGGCGTCGTGTCGGGGCTGGGCATCATCGCGCTCATCATGACGTTTTACAAGCCGGTACCGTTCACGGACAGGATTGTCTTCGCCGCCGAGGTCGCCCCGCGCGAGATCGTCTCCGGCGCGTCGTCGACGCTCGTGATCCGGTACGAGAACGGGACGGGCGAGGAGCTGCGTGACGCGAAGCTGGCGTTCGAGTATCCGGCGCATTTCTTGCTTCAAGAGGTGGATGGCCGCGCGATCGGGAACGTGGTCGAGGTCGGGACGATCCCGGTGAACGGGACGGGGTCGGTGAAAATTCGGGGCGTGATGTTCGGGGCGGTCGGGGGCGAGCAGACGTTTCGGAGCGTGATGACGTTCGTGCGCGGCGCGAAGGGCGTCGCGGGCCAAAAGGCCGACGACTATACGTTCTCTCCGACGAAATCGACGCTCGAGCTGTCGCTTTCCCTTCCCGAGAAGATCCTCGCGTTCCAACCGATCAACGGCATACTGACCTATAAAAACTCAGGCGAGATCGATTACCCCGAAATCACCGTCGCGCCCGAGTGGCCGAGCGGATTCGCATTTGTCTCCGCGGACGAGCCGATGCGGGACGGGTTGTTCGTCCTCCCGCCGCTGAAGGCCGGGACCAAGGGAACGACGCGGTTCATTGGCCGCCTCGGAAACGTCGCGGATTCGCTCACCTTCCGGTTCCGCCCGTCATTCGCGTTCGGGACCGATTCCTACGAGCAGGAGACGCTGACTCATGTCGCCGAAGTCGTCCCGCTTCCCATCAAGATTTCGCACTCGATCGACGCGGACACCGTCCGCCCCGGACAGTCGGCGAAAATTACAGTGACGTACGAGAACGTCGGCGACACGGCCGTGGAAGATCTTCGGCTGTTCGTGACCACCGACAGCCCGTTCGCCGCGACGAAGTCCGTCGAGGCCAGCTACAAGCAGGCGCGTCCCGAGCTCGCCAAGGTCGAGCCGGGACAGACGGGGACGATTACGCTGTCGATTCCGTTGAAATCTTCAATCGAGCAGAGCGCGACGAGGGTTTACGAGAACGTCCCGTTCGCGACAACGGCAAGCGCGACGTTCGACATGGCGGAACTCGAGCGGGCGACCGTCGCGGACAGCCCCGTCACGACCACGATGACCTCCCCGCTCGTGCTCAGCTCGTTCGGCAGATACGCGACCCCAAGCGGCGACCAGATCGGCCGCGGCCCGCTCCCGCCGGCCGTCGACGAGGCGACGGGCTACTGGATTTTCTGGAACCTTCGCGGAACCACGAATGCGCTAAAAAACGTCCGAATCGAGGGCGAGCTCGGCTCGAACGTGACGTTCACCGGCCGCCAGACGGACTCGACGGACGGCGGGGTCGTCGCATCGGGAAACCAGATCATCTGGACCGCCGCTTCCCTCTCCCCGACGCTCTCCCCCGACAGCAAGATCATGGGCGTCGCGTTCGAGGTGTCGATCGTTCCGACGGCCGACCAGGCCGGAACGACTCCGACGCTGCTGAAAAACGTCCGCGTCACGGCCACCGACGCGGCCACCGGCGCGTTCGTCTCCGCAAGCGGCGAGGCGATTACGACGAGCTTGCCAGGCGACGCGATGGCGGACGGTCTCGATGTCGTCGAGTAAACGAAGATCCCCGCCACTAAGTGGCGGGGATCTGACCCCACTCGCGTTACACCCGCCTTGCCTAAGGGAAGGCGGAAATTGCGTCCTCGTATGCCTTGAGGACGCGGGCGTGGTGGTTCTTGATATGAAAGGTCGTCTCAACCGCCAGGCGGGCGTTTCTGGCGAGGTTTAGGCGGAAATCCTCGTCGTAGGCGAGGCGCATGGTGGCTTCGACCCACGCGTGGAGATCGTTCGGCGGGGCGAGGAGGCCTGTGACGCGGTCCTCTACCACCTCGGGCATTCCGCCAACGTTGCTGCCGATGACCGGCTTGCCGTGGACCATCGCCTCGAGCGTGATAAGCGGGAATATCTCATGGACGCGGCTCGGGGCGAGCGCGGCCATGGCTCCCGCGTACAGCGCGGACAGCAGCTCGCCCGAGCGGAATCCGACGAACTCGATGTTCGTGGCGCCGTGGGCCAGCGCGTGGAGCCGCGCCTCGTCGGGCCCGGTGCCGACGATCTTGAACGCGACGTCGGGCAGCTGCCGCGCGATCTGGATGACGGTCTCCACGCCCTTCTCTTCCGAGAGGCGGCCGACGTAGAGGAAATATCCCTTGTGGCCGTACGTCGGGACGACCGCCGACGGGTCCGCGCCGTAATGGTTTGTTCTAAGCTTCGCTTCGGGGAACCCGGCGGCGACGAGCTTGCGGCGGATGTAATCGGACGGGCAGAGGAATATATCCACGGCGTTGCGATAGGATCCGCGGTTGTAGTGAAACTTGAACGCGAGAATCTGCGCGAACGACGCGGCGTGGGAATTCTTGTGGAACTTGGAAACCGTCCCCGCGATGATCCCGTCGCCGGAGTGATCGACCCCGCATCCGGCAGCCCAAACGTTGTACTGAGGCGACACGAGATGGTGGTCGTGCACGGTCATTACGACGGGGACGCGACGTGATTTGAGCGCGTCGAGGATCGACGGGGACAGCTGGGTGTAAATGTTGTGCACGTGCGCGACGTCGGGACGCTTGGCATCGACGAGCTGGCCCATCTTGCGCCTTGCCTCGGACGAGAAGAACATCCGTCGAAACGTCTTGAGGCCCGCGAGGTTGAGGCGGACTCTTTCAGTCGCGACGAACGAGGGAAAGAATCCGGACGTCGCCGCGGGAAGATTCTGCGGATGCTCCATCGCGAACGGAAGAATCTCGTGTCCCTGCGATTCGAGCCACGCGGAAAGGTCGAGCATATACCGCTCGGCGCCTCCGCGGAGGAAGTAGAACTTGTTGGCTTGGATGATGCGCATAAATGGGTGTGGTAGTGGGACCACGTTCCCCTCTCCTTCAAAAGGAGAGGGACAGGGTGAGGTCTAAGCTGTTTGGTTGGCTTTTATCTGGCTGGTCTCGATATATTGATAAATCTGCTCCACCACAGCCTCTGGTTTGCTCCAGACTTCCGCGTTCGCAAACCGGATGACGTCCATGCCGAACAGTCGAAAGTATGCCGTCCGTCGCGCGTCGTATGCCTGCGCCTTCAACGAGGAGTGACTGTCGCCGTCGATCTGGACGACAAGCTTGAACTTCGGACAGTAGAAATCGACAACGTACGGGCCGAGACCATGCTGACGACGGAACTTATACCCAGAAAGCTGGCGGTCGCGGAGAAGACGCCAGATTCGCTGCTCTGGCACGGTGGAATCCCTGCGAAGTCGGCGGCGAGTCTCGATGGTGGTGACGAAGTTGTTGACCAGGGTCATAGAAAGCCCACCTTTGGGATAAAAGCCTGCCTTGGGGATAAAAGCCCACCTTAGACCTCACCCTGTCCCTCTCCTTTTGAAGGAGAGGGGAGCTTGGGGTTTCCTTCCCCGAGCACCACCACGAATCCCGCGTAGAGCCAGACGTAGAACGCAAGCGTTCTGATCTCGAACACCGTGGACAGGAACGCGTTCAGGGCGACTCCGAGCATCGCGGCGGCGACGCCGATGGCGAGGGCGCGGACGAACGGGTCCTTGCTGCGGCGGTGGATGCGGATGAAGTGGACGATCAGGCCGACGTACATCCACAGGAAGAACGCCATGCCGAGCGTGCCCGTTTCGCCCCAGAGCGAGAACCAGCTGTTGTCGATGATTCCCTCGGTGCCGAACACGCCGAACGGGAGGCCGAGCTGCTCGTAGACTTTCGTATTGCCAAGCGCCGCCACCGCTCCCCCGCCGAACTGGCCCGGGCCGAAGCCGAACAGCGGCGACGCGGCGACGACGGTGAGCGGGGTCTGGACCATCCAGTAGACTCGGCCGAGGCCATAATATTCACCGCGCCAGCGGGCATAGCTGAACGTCTCGTAGAATCGTTCCACGAGCGTCTGTCCCGGCGCCTCGGTGATGTAGCGGACGTTGAGACCGGTGACGCCGACGTACGCGATGACGCCGATGACGACGGATGCGACCGCGAACATCACGCGGCGATCGCGCTTGATCCAGACGGCGACGAAGAGAAACGCGAGAAGGAACGCGAACCACGAGGCGCGGGAAAAAGTCAGGACGAGCGCGGGGATCGCGACGAGAAAAAGCGGGATGAGATCGCGTCCAATCTTGGACGATTTGAACTCATAGGCGAACCCGACCGCGATTGCCAAAAAGAAATAGAGAAAATTCCCGAGCCGGTCGTACCTCCCAAGCGTGGCGAACACGCGCGTCCCGGCCTCCCAAAACTGATCGACGCCGCCGGTCAGCGTCACGTCGCCAAGCGCATGCGCCTCGGACGGAAGCAGCATCGCGTCGATCGACCCGCCGGAGAGAGACTGGACGATGCCGAGGACGGATTGGAATCCGACGACGGCGAACAGGGCGAGCGTGAGATTGCGAACGTAGTCGCGGGTGGGCTTCAGCTGGACGGCGATGAAGAAGACGAGGACGAAGCGGATAATCTGGCGCGTGCCGAGAATGGCGACGGTGGGAGACACGGCGTTGATGGCGACGGACGCGGCGAGGATGACGAGGAACAGGATGAACGGAAGGTCGGCCTGCGTCGAGCGCAGGCGGATGGACCCGGTCAGCGCGCGCCAAATGACCACCGCGGCGAGGACGTAGATGATGCCCTCGGAGAAAGAGCGCGCGTAGACGTAGACGTCGTCGGGGACGAGCTTGAGGAGGCCGGACTCGAACGGGAGGTAGAGGGCGAGCGCGGCGAGGGTTGCGAGGGGACGAAAAAAGGTGAGTATTAAAAATCCGAGCGCCAGCAACAGAAATAGCAACACCATACCTTTGACCTTTTACCTTTGATTTGCACAGTATAACAAAAAACCGGCCGTCACGCAGATGCGCTAGGCCGGAGGGGGTCGATC
>CALRGA010000026.1 GCA_943357025.1 Candidatus Uhrbacteria bacterium RIFOXYB12_FULL_58_10
GTACTCGCCGCCAAGGGTCTCCCGACCGACAACGTTGAGGTCATTCTCGCCCCATTTCAGTCGGATCAGCGATTCATGTCAGAAACTTCCCCGGAATCCTCCTCGACGGACACGTCGGAGTGGACCTCCACCCCGCTCGTCGACCAAAATGGCGCCGGGGCGGGTCGCTTTCTGCTTGCCGCGCACTCCGAGGACGGGGGTGCCGGGTGCGTGGGCGACGACCTTCCCTCCGTCAGGGACGTCCTCAGGGGTGCCCGCCTCGCGGTCGTGTTTCGCCCCTGATCCCTGCTTGCCCTCCGTAGCTTCAGCGAAGGAGGGCGTCCTGGTCGCCTTTCCTGCCGCCCGCAGGCGGAACCCTGGTCCTGGGCCTGAAATGCCGTCGTCGGACGGCTTTGTTCCGCCATCAGGCGGCGGTTCGTGTATGCTGTTCGCGAGGGCTATTGAAACATGGGCGCGCCATGCGCCTGATGTTCGCCTGCAATTTCTCCGGCCGGAGAGTTGAGTTGCGCCTTTGCGCTTCAACACGACGTGGCGGCCCTTGGCCATGGTGCATCCGCGCGTTGCGACGCTCGGAAGCGGTTCGGAAAGAAGGGCCGCACAAACCGGGGCGGGTCGCTTTCTGCTTGCCGGGAACTCCGAGAACGGGGGTGCCGGGTACGTGAACGACAACCATCCCTCCGACAGGAACGACAACAGGGGTGCCCGCCTCGCGGCCGTGTTCCTAGCGCAATGATTTTCCCCATCCGGTGCAAAGCATGGCCGTTTCCTGAAACAGTCCTGCGAGGGTAAAATAATTCGTCCCGCCGATGAGTTTCCGTTCCGCGCAAAGCCTGGTAAGCACGCCGCAAACGTCGGCCTTCGCCGCCGCCTCGGAAACGAACTTTCCCTTGAGCGGATTTGGCAGCGTCTCGCCAGTGGCAATGAGCTCGATCAGCTCGATGGAATTTGATTCGAGCCGGAGTCCGAGCCCGAACCGCTGGATCTTCGGGAATGTCTCCACGAGGACGTTTACGAGCTTGTAAGCCGATTCCGCACGCTGGAACGCGATCATGTGGTCCATATGATGAGACTGGTTCAGAGTTACGGACAGATCATAGCAGACGATAACCTGTGGCTGGCATGGACGCGGTTTCGGGCGGGGAAGGGACATCGCGATGACGTGCGAATTTTTGAGAGAAACTTGGAGGCAAATTTATTGTCGTTGCGTGCCGATCTTATCGGCCGAACGTATGCGCACGGCCCGTACCGATCGTTCGAGGTCCGCGACCCGAAGCGGCGCCTGATCCACGTTCCGTCCGTGCGCGACCAGGTTTTGCACCAGGCGGTTTGGAATATTTTATTTCCGTTTTTTAACGCGCGGTTCTCGCCGTCCGCCACGTCGTGCCGTCCCGGGATGGGAACCTCGGCGGCCCGCGCGGTCATACGTCGGTGGGGAAAGAGGAGGTCGTCTCGTTTCGTCCTGCATGCGGACGTCGTGAAGTGCTTCGATTCGATTTCGCATACGCGCATCGAGGCAAGGATGGCCGAATGGATCGATTGCGCCGAGACGATGGCACTCGTTTCGACGATCCTTTCAAGTTACGCGTCGACGAGGATTGACGATCGTCACGGCATCCCGTTGGGAAATCTCACCAGCCAGCTGTTTTGCAACGTCGCGTTCATGGAAACGGATCGTGCCTTGGACGCGCGGTTCGGAATCGGCCGTTGGGTTCGGTACGCGGACGACCTGTTCGTCGTTGGAACGGACAAGGACGGCCTTCGGAGCGCATCCGAGTTCGTCGCGAACCGATTGGCCGCGGAAGGTTTGGAATCACGGTCTGAAATCCGACCGCATCACGGGTTCGAGGCACTCGGCTCGCGATGGTTTCACGGAGGGTTCGAGAGCGTGGCACGCGCGACGCGGAACCGGTCCGGCAAGCTCGCCGTTCGTCGCGCCAAATCGTTCGCGGCCGGTCAGTGCTCGCAGAACTCGCTTCGATCGACGTACGCCTCGCTCGCCGGCCTTGACGCGACCGATCTCCGCTGGACGAAAACGCTTCGAACCGCGATACTGGAGGCGATATGAAACGAGAAACGCGCGGTAGCGGCGAGCAATTGAGCGAAGAGGCGGCGTGCAAGGCGTTTGGAATCGAGCCTGAGCGGATGGAGCGATTGCGATCCATCGGGCGGTTCGTGGGGCGCGACTGGAAGATGACGGTCTCGCTTGGAAAGCCTGGCGAGGGGTCGCACTTCAATCCCGAGACCAACGCCATTCAGCTCGATCCTCTGCACGTGGCCGACCCTTCGCGCGCGCACATGGCCGAGTTCGTGGCCGCGCACGAGGGCGGGCACCGGGCCGTGACGCGCATGGGCGAGCAAATCGGGCTGTCGCGCGAGCGGACGCGCGAGCTGTATGAGAAGCTTGGGTTCGGGTTCGGGTTCAACGCGGCCGAGGACCCGGCGGAGAACAACTGGTGGAGCCGGCAGTACGAGGGGTTTGCCCCGTCGATGCGAAAGACGTACGACGAGCAGTTTGAGAAGGACGCGGCCGTGCTCGGCACTCCGGAGATCAACAAGATGGTCCGCGACCTCGGAAGCGCCCCCCGGTTCGCGCATTTCGGATCCGAGCTGATCCGCCTGTGGCACACCGGCGAGCTGTCTCACGGAATCCCCGACGACGTGCGCGCCGCGCTGTTGCGGTGCAAGGAGGCGGCCGAGGAGTTTTTTAACGATCTTCCAGCGCCCGGCCATCCGCCCGAGGCCGAGGTGATCGACCGCGCGCGCTCTCGGTTCTCGACCTTCCAGGATCGCATCTGGCCGGAGATGGAAAGACTCGTCGAGGAGGATCTGCGCGACGAGCGGATTCGGAAGATGGTCGAGGAGAACAAGGGCGAGGGGCTGCCCGAGGAGACGAAGAAGGAAATCGAGGAGGCGATGAAACGCGCGGCGGAGAAGGCGGCCGGGGAGACGGAGGACGCGGGAGAGAAGGACGCGGCGCAGAAGGAGGCGGACGCCGAAGCTCTGCGCGAGGCGGCGGGGAAGCTGGAGGCCGAGGGAGACGCCGAGGGCGCGGACGCGCTGCGAAAGAAGGCGGACGCGATGGACGCGGAGGCCGTCGAGTCGCGGACAGCCGCGAAGGAACGCGCGGAATCGCTGCGCGAAGGCGGATCGCCGCGCCCAGTTCCGCTCGATGAGCTGTCGGAAGAGGCACGCGCCGCGCTTGAGAAGATGTTCTCGAAACTGCCGCGCGAGGAGCGGATCCGGCTGGAGGCGGAATCTCGGGAGGCGATGGAAAAGCTGGAGGACGCGCTGAGCAAGGCGCTGAAGTCGAAGCTGGCGAAGGACGCGCCTGAGTCGCACGGCGATCGGAAAGATCGCGAGGAGGCCGAGGCGGACGCGCGAAAGGACGGTGCCGACCGCGTTCGACGCGAGCGCGACGAGGAGCGCGAGATCGCGAAGGCCGTCGAGGGGACGAAGACCGAATACGACCGCGCGTACGCCGACGTGGCCCCGCTCGTGAACGAGCTGGCCGACGAGCTCGACCGGCTGTTCCTTCCCAACCGCCATCCGCGCTGGAGGGGCGGGCACCCAACCGGCGGGCGGCTCACGCTCCAGAAGGCGATGCAGCTCGAGGCGCGGCCGGAATTGCACGCCCAGCTGTGGGAGCGCAAGACCATCCCGCACAAGCGCGACTTCCGTTTCACCCTGCTCATCGACCTTTCCGGTTCCATGCATGGAGAAAAGATTCGCGAGACGTTTCGCGCGGCCGTGCTTACGGCCGAGGCGCTGTCCCGTGCCGGATTGGAGATAGAGGTGCTCGGGTTCCAGGACGAGCTGATCGAGTACAAGCCGTACGGGGAAACGTTCTCGGACGCGGCGCGGGCCAGGATGTCGGGGATGCCGGCGGAAGTGACGAACTCGGGGACGCATAATCAAGCGAGTTGGAACGATGACGGCTATTGCGTGGACAAGGCCGCCCGGCGGCTGGCCGAGCAGCCGTCGAAGGACCGGTTCCTAATCGTCCTCTCGGATGGCGAACCGGTTCCGAGCGACGCGCACCAGGGCGTTGAGTGGGAACTAGGCAAAATTGTTCGAGAAATCGGCGCGCGCAAGGAGGTTCGGCTCGCCGGCCTTGGCATCGGGCCGGGCACGGAGCACGTCAAAAAGTTCTATCCGAACAGCGCCGTTGTCCCGGTCGTCCGAGACCTGCCGCGCGCCCTCAAGGAATTATTCGTGGACATGATTGAAAACCCTGAAACGTACTAAGCCTATGAGCAACTCCGTCCTCCAGGAATTTCTCCTCGCCTTCGAGCGTTCGAAGGACCCGCTGTGCCTTGTCGTATCGCGCGGCGTCCCGTCGAGCCTCGTGATTCCAGAGGTTCGCGGCGGGCTTGCGTTCGCGACGGTCTCGGACGACGCATCCGCGGACGTCGTCCTGTCGCTGCTCGCCGACTGCGCCAAGCGCGGGCGCTGGTGTCGCGTGGACGTGGCATCGGCCGTCTTTGACCAGCGGATTTACCAAGCATTTCGCCACGTCTCGGCGACGGGACATTTGCAATACCAAAAGGACGGCGAGACCGTCGACGTCCCGCTCGCGCCTGGGGCGAGGACGATCGTCGTCGTAAGCGACGCCGTGCTTTCGGAGATCGCGATCCCCACGTTTCAAAATCTGTTCGAGGCGATCTATCGCGAGTAGCCCGCTATGCGCCTCATCGTCGACTGGCACGTCCATTCCAAGTACTCCCGCGCCTGCTCGCAGAATCTGACGCTTCCGAACATCGCGGCGATGTGCGAGCGGAAGGGAATCGACGTCGTCGCGACCGGCGATTGGACGCATCCGGCGTGGTTTGCGCACCTCCAGGAGAATCTTATCGAGAGTGAGCCGGGGATTTATACGATCGCGCGACGACCACCCCTGACCCCTCCTCCCTATGAGGAGGGGAAACGTCTTGGGGAGGCGACGCGGTTCATGCTCGTTACCGAGGTCTCGCAGATCTATTCGAAGGGCGGAAAGACGCGACGGATTCACAATCTTATCTTCTCTCCGTCGCTCGAGACATGCGCGAGGGTGAACGCGGAGCTAGATCGTCGAGGACTCAATCGACGATCCGATGGGCGACCAATCTTTGGGATCGATTCCGAGGAGCTGTATCGGATTCTGAAGTCGATCGACGAGCGCATCATCGTCGTCCCTGCGCACGCGTGGACGCCGTGGTACTCGGTGTTCGGATCGAAGTCCGGGTTCGACAGTCTCGAGGAGTGCTTCGGCGAGATGACGAAGTACATCTACGCGATCGAGACGGGCCTTTCGTCGGACCCGAAGATGAACTGGCGGGTTTCCGGTCTGGATTCCGTCGTTCTCATCTCCAACTCCGACGCGCATTCGTCCGACAAGCTCGGCCGCGAGGCGAACGTGTTCGATCTCGATACCGTCTCGTACGACGAGTTCGTCCGCGTATTGCGCGAAAAGGACACGTCGCGGTTCCTTTCGACGATCGAGTTCTTTCCCGAGGAAGGGAAGTATCACCTCGACGGCTGCGCGAACTGCGGGTTTTCGTCCGTTCCGAAAGAGTCGGAACGATTGGGACTGCGATGCCCGAAGTGCAAGCGTCCGCTTACGCTTGGGGTTCAGTATCGCGTCGACGAGCTCGCCGATCGCGACGCCACTAAAGTGGCTGGGAAGACGCCATACCACTCGATCGTCCCGCTCAAGGAGATCATCGCTGACGTCTTTGGCGTCGCTTCAACGTCGTCGAAGCGCGTCGCCGCCGAGTACGAAAGGCTCACGGATCGCGTCGGGAACGAATTCGAAATACTCCTGTCTAAAGACGTCGCCGAGATTGCAAAGGAGTCGACGGATCCGCGCATTGCCGACGCAATTCTGCGCGTACGGCAGGGAAACGTTCACCTTGTCTCCGGCTACGACGGAATATTCGGCGCCGTCCGCGCGGCATAGAAGAAAAATTAAACGCAACGCAAAACTCCCCGTCGCGTCACGGGGAGTTCTGCGAGTTATCCGGTTTGTTGACTAGGCGCGCTTCTTGGCCGCGGCCTTCTTCTTCGGGGCTGCCTTCTTCGCGGCTACCTTCTTCTTCGGGGCTGCCTTCTTCGCGGCTTTCTTTGCTGCTGCCATATGTTTGTGAGGAGAATTCCTTACAATGTTTTTTAAAAACTGCGTTGGTCGGAATCGCACGACGCAATGCGACTCTCGATTAAGAATATTATACGACGGAAAAAAAAATGCGACAAGTATTTTGCGCAATTTTTTTTTGAAATTATTTTTTTATGCCTGCACCGTGACGGGTATGCCGACGCCTGCCCAGTCGTAAATCCATTTGATATTTTCGAGCGACACGTTCACGCATCCGTGGCTCAGTGTATATCCGAACGTGGTATTCCACGGCGCGTAGTGGATATAAATGTGCGGATAGAACCGGAGGTTGTAGGGAATCCATCCGAGGTCGTACGCCTCCGCTCCGCTTCCTCCGGCATAATGAACGAGGGGAACCTTCGCGGTTATCTTATGCTCCCCAAGCGGCGTCTGATACGGAGCCCGGGCCGTTGAGATAAGAAAACTTCCCTCAACCAAGCCGTTATTATACGCGTACAATCTCTGCTCCGACGTGTCCACGACGATCGATTTTTCTTCCGTGTTTCCGCCGTACAATACGCGCGAATCTACAACGATCATCTCCGTCCTTCCGTCGCCGTCCACGTCACCCGCCGCCGCGACGATCGAGCCGTGATCGTTCGCGTACGACGATCTCACGAACGAGTCGGCGTCGACGACCTGCGCGTTCGACGTCGTGCGGTACGTCCGACCGTTCGAAAAAAACATTCCGGTCGCGCCGAGCGCGTCGTCGTCGTTCTGCGGAACCGACGCGACGATTTTTTTGTCTGTGGATAACTTCACGTCGAACGTCTCGTGATTTTTTCCACGCTGTGCCGAAACGCGCAAAATATTTCTTCCGATCGCGCCGACGACGCCGCGCGTATCCGTCGCGTCGAACAGAAATAATTCCTGCGCGAGCGACATCGAGGCATTCGAGTATTTCCAAATTTTAATGTGCGGACCCGCGCCGACCATCGGCAGCGTCGCAAGCTCTGCCCTGCCGTCGCCGTCCATGTCGCCGCACGCGAGATTAACGCCGTCCATCATCGTATCGGCGTACGCATAGAATCCCGCGTCGGCCAGCTTCCCGAAGTTGTCGAAGACGCGCACGTGCGACGCCCCTCCGCGCATCGGAACGGTTATGATCTCGTTCGTCCCGTCCCCGTCCAAATCGCACGCGGCCACGTTCACGCCGACCCCCATCGCGGCGTCGTATGCGAGAAACGACCCGATCTCCGAACCGTCGCCGCGGTACGCATGCACGCGCGGCTCGTTTCCAAGCCCGCTTCCAAGGATGATCTCCGCGGTTCCGTCCCGCCCAAGGTCGGCCACGGCCACGCTCATGCCCCCGACGTCGGTCGCGGTAACGACCGAAAAGGACGACCGCACGGCCATGTCGGAGCCGACGATTCGCACGAGGATCGACTGCGGGCGGTTTGCCGCGAGGGCGGTTTGAATGGGGAAGGATGCGGTGAGAATGGAAATGACGGTCAGGATAATGAAAAATCGTTGCATATGATGTAATTTTAGCATCTTTAACAAAAAATATCCCAAGGGGGATATTTTTTGGTGGACCGTTAGGGATTCGAACCCTAGACCCCTGCCTTGCAAAGGCAGTGCTCTACCAACTGAGCTAACGGCCCGTATTTGTCATTTCGCTTCGCGAGTATAACAATCCGTTGACAAATGTGCAATTTATAGCTAGGATTCGCCATCCGGTACATTCCGTGTCGGACAGGAGATTCAATGATTTTGAACGTGTTCCTTCCCGCGGTCATCTGGATGACTGCCGTCGCGAACGGCCTCGCCTTCGCCTGGACTCATTCCGGCCTGGCGTTCTGCGTCGCCATGGCCGTCGTGGTCGCGTTCGCGGCCGGATCCGCGGCATACGCCCCGGCATTCGTCGAGGCGCTCCGCAAGGAAACCGGTCCGGGCGCCCGCATCGTCGTCTACGGCATGGCGATCATCGGCATGTCGGCCATGGCGTCACAGCTGTTCGTTCCCGGCTGGCTGCTCGACAAGGAGAAGACGTTCGTCATGGATCCTGAAAAGCCGCAGGCTCCCTTCGTGGATTCTCTCAGGCCGCTTCTTCCGCCCGGTCCCGCGCGGCTCGCCACCGTTCCCGCGAACGTGCTCGACCTGATCCCGGCGGCGCAGGAAATGCTGCGCGGACAGACGCTCGACATCGATATGTGCGGAGGGTCGGGCGAGGGACAGATGCGGTGCCTGTGCGACTACAAGCTCGCGGTTTCAGATACGGACGGAAATATCACGATCGTGGATGCCTACGAGGAACGTCCCTCGACGCCTGCCGGCTACCGGGTGATCGCGCGCTCCTATGAGAAGAAATTTCTACGGGCATGCGGGACGAACCCGATTATCGACGTATCCCACCCGCCCGGGCAGACGGTGCTCGCCATTCGGACGGTCGTGAAAACGACCGGAACCGACACGCTTCCCGCGGTGTTTACCCCGTTCACCGACGAGCTGAACATTCCCGAGCTGCGTCAGCGCGGGCTCGACCATTGGTGGAAGGCAGTTCTTGACGGACGGGACCAGCTCGCCGCGAACAAGGTGCCGTCTCTCCAGCGGAAGGGCGAACTGCTCACCGACGTGATCCCGCCGATGACCGTGTTCATGCTCGGCCTCGTGGAGAACCTCGGAAGCGACTATGCGTTCGGTTCGAAAGGATCCGAGATCGAGCGTCTCCGCGAGCTGAACGCCGTGCTCGTGATGTTCGGCGCAAATGGATCGGAAAGCTTCGCCTCGCGCGTCAGCGGCGCGAAGGCCGCGGGAGTCCTGCAGATCGTCGACACGACCGGACGCGAGCAGAACGCGGACGTGTTCACGAGGCTGCGGACCTGGTATCCGGGAGCGGCGATCCCTTCGTACCGGGAGACGGTGCGCGATCATCGGGCATCCGTGCGATTTGCCTTCGTGCACCTGGACGAGGAACTCCGTGCTCTCACGAAGACGGAGCGTCGGAACGTGACGAAGCAGCCCGTCGCGTTCGGCCTGTTCTCCGCGGCCGGCTACAACGGCACGGCGCTTCGCGCGGCGCGCGTCATGCGCGGATGCACCCCGGAGGAATGGGCGATCGGCTCCTGCGGCGGGTTGCACGACGAGGCCGCCAGCTACGTCCGTCGATTCCTGGGCGTGTACCCGCTCATTACGTCCGAGGCGACCATTCGCCGCTTGCAGGAAGAGATCGACGGCGTAGTCCGGACGGATGAAACCAAAACGGAGTAGATTCTCTACTCCGTTCTTTTTATACGCGATCCGCCACGATCGGGTCGTGGCACTTAGCGCGCCTGAACCGCGTTCGGCGGAACCTTTCCGTCGAGAAACGCGAGAATATTCTCCGCGGCCTTTCTGCTCATTGCCTGGCGCGTCTCGATGGTCGCGCTGGCCGTGTGCGGCGTCAGCACCACGTTGTCGAGCTTGCGGAGCGCGAGCGGGATCTTGGGCTCGAACTCGTACACGTCGATTCCCGCGCCGCCGATCTGCTTCTTCTGCAGCGCCGCGATGAGCGCGGCCTCGTCCACGATCGGGCCGCGCGAGGTGTTGATGAGGAACGCGGTCTTCTTCATCATGCGCAGCTGCTTCGCGCCGATCAGATGGCGCGTCGTCGGGAGAAGGGGAACGTGGATGGAGACAAAGTCGGAGCGCTTTAGCAGCTCGTCGAGCGTCAGGAACTCCGCGAGCTCGTCCTTCTCAATTTTCTCATTTCGCTTCACGTCCGTATACACGATCTTCACGCCGAACCCGTCGAACATCCGCTCCACCAGGTCCATGCCGATCAGGCCGGAGCCGACGATCCCGAGCGTCTTTCCGACGACGTCGGTCCCAAGCAGCATCTGCGGGCCCCATCCGATATATTTTCCGGAGCGAGCGAACTTGTCGGCCTCGACGAGGCGGTGCGCGAGGGCAAAGATCATCGCGATCGTGTGCTCCGCGACGGTCTCCGCGATTTCGACGCCCGGCGTGTTCGTCACCACGATCCCGCGCGTCGCCGCCTCCTTGAGATCGATATTGTCGAACCCGACCGCGTAGTTCGCGATCATTTTCAACGACGGCCCGGCCGCGTCGAACAGCTGCGCGTCCATCTTGTCCGTGAGGATCGAAAGGATAACCGTCGCGCCCTTCGCGCGCTTCAAAAGCTCCTTGCGCGGAATGATCTGGTCGACCTCGTAGACGTCGAGGACGATCCGTTTGTCCTTCTTCAGAAGCTTGAGTCCGGCGTCGGGAATGGGTCGCGTGACGAGGATGCGTGTTTTCATATTTTGGCAATGTTAACGGACTTGATCTGAGCGTTCGTCGGCCATTTTTTTAAGATCCCCGCCTTCGCGCCGACCTTCGCGATGACCGACTGCGCGCTGACCATTCCGACGGCGAGCGCGACGCGCAGATCATCGGATTTCATGAATCCCGCGACGAAGCCGGAGCCGAACGCGTCGCCGGCGCCAGTCTGTGACACCGCCTGCTTGCCAGAACCTGGCGACATGATCGTGAATCCATCGCGTTGGACGAACGCGCCGCGCGGGCCGTCCGTGATGACGACGACGTTGCCAGGAGTCGAGAGGACGGAGAACATGTCCTCGACCGTGGCCTTTCCGCTCAGCGCCGCGGCTTCCTCCTTGTTCATGAAGAGGACACGCACGTTCGGCAGAATCGACTTGATCGAGCCGAGACCTTTTTCGATCTCCCGGCGTCCTGGGTTCCAGGCAAGAGAAGCGCCGGTCGATTTCGCATGCGCGGCGATCTTCTTGAGCAACGTGACGTTTCCCGCGAGCGACGTAACGTAGAACCACTTCGCCTTGCACTGCGCGAACGGCACGTCGCTCGGCCCGAACGTCCCGGAAACGCCGCGGTACGCCAGCGCCGTCCGTTCGCCGTTCGACGCGGTGAGCAGCGTCGAGTAGCCCGTCGCGCCCTTCGCGACGTGGCGGACGAGCGACGTGCTTACCCCCTCCTTTTTCAAATCGTCGATCACGTCGCGCCCGGCCGCGTCCTCGCCGACGCGACAGATCGCCGCAGTCTTCAAACCCATCCGTGCAAACGTCACCGCCGCGTTCGTCGCCCCGCCCCCCGTGGTCAAAACGATGTCCTTAATCTCGATCTTCGACCCGAGCGCGACGCACTCCGCCGTTCCGCCCTCGAAATCCGCGTTCGCGATGAGCCTAAACTGGTCGGAGAGAAGAAACACGTCGCGCAGTCCCGAGCCGATGGTGATGATGTCGTACATATCTATGCTTTTCCAGATGATCCCAGCAGCCGCATCTTCTGGCTCACTACCTTCGCGATAAGCTCCGTCGCCGGTTTTAGAATCTCACGCGGATCAATTGCCTTGGGATTGTCATGGAGGAACTTGCGGACGCCCGCGTCGAAGGCGATGCGGAGGTCTGTGTCGATGTTCACCTTGTTGATGCCGAGCGCCACGGCCTTGCGGATGGACGCGTCCGAGACGCCCTTCGCGTCCTCGATGTCGCAGCCGTACTGGATGCACACCTTCTTCACGCTCTCCGGCACGCCGGACGCGCCGTGGAGAACGAGCGGAATTCTGACGAGGGACGCGATCTTCCTGATTCGCGCGTAGTCGAGAACCGAGTCGCCAGCAAACTTGTACGCGCCGTGCTTCGTGCCGACCGCGATCGCCAGCGCGTCACATCCCGTCCTCCTCACGAAGTCGACCACCTGCTTCGGATCCGTCAGATGCGCATCGCGATCCTCGACCGTCACGAAGTCCTCGATCCCCGCGATCGCCCCGAGCTCGGCTTCGACGGAGACGCCGGCCTTGTGCGCCAAAGCGACGATCTCCCTCGTCGTCGCGACGTTTTCCTCGTAAGGCAGGGAAGAGCCGTCGAACATGACGCTTCCGTACAGTCCGCTTTTGATCCCCTTCTTGATCAGTTCGACGTTCTTTCCGTGGTCGAGATGGAACGTGACCGCCAGCTTCGACCGGTTCGCCGCAAGATGCGCCAGCGCCCCGAGTTCCTCCATCCCGGCGTAATGGATCGCCCCCTCGGAAGTAGACATGATCGCCGGCGAGCGCTCGGCCTCCGCGGCAAGCATGACCGCCTGGATCATCTCCAGGTTGTTGACGTTGAACGCGCCGACCGCGTAATGGCCGCGCCGCGCCTTTGTGAGAGTCTGCTTGAGGGTCACGAGCATAGTGTGAGGATAATTTGCTGAAATTATAGCAGGAAAGTAGTTTTTCCGCAGGCGCTTCGCCCTGCACCCGACCTACTTTCTCTGTAGGGCGGACAGAGAAAGTAGGCAAAGAGAGCCGCTCCGCCCGGCCATCCGCTCCTACGCCAGAACGCAAAAATCTGCCTCGCTGTGGAACTCGCTTCTCGTCTGCGGACTCGTACGCTCAGACAATCCTCGCCCGGCTGATGCCGCCGTCAGATTTTTCCATCCTGGCTGGGTCGCTCCGGCAGGGCGGCGACCGGGTGGAAGTCTGTTTTATAACCACCCCCTAACCCCTCCTTGAAAAGGAGGGGAGACGGGCTAAAAAACGGCGTCAGCGAAAAAACAATCGCGCAACACCGC